>JAILBH010000125.1 GCA_024681195.1 Treponema sp. | reverse complement strand
CCGCCAGGCAGATATTATTGTTGTTGCTTCCGGTCATCCTCACACTTTGACAGGTGATATGGTTCGTGACGGCGCTGTTGTAATTGATGTTGGCGTAAACCGCATTCCTGACGCAAGCAAAAAGTCCGGCTTCCGTCTTATTGGCGACTGCGATTTTGATGATTTAGTAGAAAAGACCAGCTATATTACTCCGGTGCCGGGCGGTGTTGGACCAATGACCATTGCAATGCTCATGCAGAATACGCTGGAAAGTGCTATGAAAGGAAACAGCAAATAAGGAAAAATAAATAATATGCCAGGAGGGGGAAGTCTCCCCCTGGCTCCAACCCGCTGCCGCGGTTTTCCGCCACCCCCTCGCCTAAGGGGCTCCGCCCCTTAAAAACCCCGATTGTCTTTTTTTACCTACTTAACCAGCTTTTCCGTCTGTTAAGTAGGAAGCTTTTCTTGTGTGTATTAAAAAATCTCCTACTAGAACCTACTTTTTTGCAGTTAAGTAGGAAAATTTAACATTAGTCATAGGTTTTTTCTGCTTCAGGGAACCTTTTCTCAACCATTTCTTTCATTTTAGGTGAAAGTTCTTCGTCAAAGAATTTCCGAACTTCTTCTCTGCTTTGACTTGCATTGCGTAGGAATAAATCTGCAGGATGGATTTCGAGGGCATCTGCTATTTTCAATATCATCTCAAAAGATGGAGCAGATTTTCCAGATTCAATAACTCCAATATTTCCTTTTGTCCTGTCACACAAACCGGCTAAAACGGACTGCGTGTATCCTCGTAATTCTCTGTAATAAATCAAATTGGCAATAAAATCCGACTCATATTTACTCATAAGGCTAATTTAATTGAGAAATATTTCATTTTGATTACCCAAAATAATCAAATATGTGATATACTTAATTAACGTAACCTTTTTACTAAAAAAGTTATTTTATTTAATCAGTCGGAGTCCCTCATGCAGACCACCACATCCCAAAACTCATTTGATCAGATAATCCAAAAATATCGAGATGAATCGTATTCAGAGCGTAACAAAGGCGACCGTTTTGAAAAGCTCATGAAAGCCTATCTTTTGACAAAACCGGTTTACAAGAATCTTTTATCAGATGTCTGGTTATGGTCTGAGTTTCCTTACAAAGAACAGTTTGGAACCGGGGGAAAAGACACAGGTATAGATATAGTCTGTCGTACTTATGAAGGAGAATATTGGGCAGTTCAATGTAAATGTTATAGACCCGAAGCAAGAATTGATTTACATACAGTCAGTACTTTCATAACAACTGCTTCATTTCCTTTTTCTACTAAGGATGGTGAAAAAACTTTTACCCATAGAATCTGGATAGATACAACCTATGATGGACTTAATGCCGAAGCCTACAATGCATTAAAGAAAATAGGTGCTTCCAGAATAGGTCTAATAGATTTAAGAAATGATGATGTAAATTGGGAAGAGCTTGATGCCGGTAAAAAGGGTGATGAGGTTTCACTTGTAAAATATAATCTGCGACCACATCAACAGGACGCTTTTGACAGCACTATATCATATTTCCAAACACACGACCGCGGCAAAGTTATTATGGCTTGTGGAACCGGAAAAACTTTTACTTCTTTAAGAATTGCAGAGGCAATGGCAAATGACAGCCATCTTGTTTTGTTTCTTGTTCCATCAATTGCACTTTTAAGTCAGACACTTAAAGAATGGTCTGCCCAGGCTGCCCAAAATATTTATCCTATTTGTATATGTTCAGATTCCAAAGCAACAAAAAAAGTTGAAGATGAAATTTCGGACCTTGTGCTTCCTGCAACAACAGATCCCGACAAAGTTTATAAACAGTTTATAAATTTCAGAGAACGTCGAAAATTCGAAGGCGGAATGATTGTTGTATTTTCAACTTATCAATCCATTGATGTAATAAGCGAAGTTCAGGCAAAAATCAACAGGCGCGAAAAAGATTCTTTTATATTCGATTTAATTATTTGTGACGAAGCCCACCGAACAACAGGTATAAAACAGCAGAATAAAATTCAGTCTCCATTTACAAAGGTTCACGATAACGAATTTATCAGAGCCAAAAAACGAATGTATATGACTGCAACTCCAAGGCTCTATTCTTCTGATGCTCAGGCCAAAGCCAAAGAAAAAGATATTCTTGTATGGTCCATGGATGACGCAGAATGGTATGGAGAAGAAATATATCGTATTGGTTTTGGCGCTGCCGTAGAAAAGCAACTGCTTTCTGATTACAAGGTAATAGTCTTAACACTGGATGAAAATTCTGTAGACGCAGAACTCAAACAAAAAATCCTGAATGAGCATTCCGAAATTTCTGCAGATGATGCTACAAAACTCATCGGCTGTATAAACGTACTTTCA
>JAILBH010000124.1 GCA_024681195.1 Treponema sp. | reverse complement strand
GTGCCGTCGGTAGAGCCTTCCAGGAACTCTTTTAGTTGAGCTGGAGGAACTGTTTTTAGATAGTCTATGTATTTTTGTTCGTTGCAGGGACAATCAAAAATTATATCGCGTTGAACAGTGATCACCGGTTTGAACTCGCGGAAAAGACCGATTATTATATCTTCACTGTCTACTTCTTTTTCACTGTACAAAAGTCCAAGACTTGGGCAGGCCTTAAAAGCATTTTCTACACCTGTTAGAAGTTTTTCTTCTTCCAGTGTTTCTTCTGCATGACTATCGGTTGCACCACCATCACCAGCTGTACCGCCGGTCTTTGGCATAACCTGAATGTACATTGCTCCAGCCCCTATTACCCTTCCCTGTTTGTCAAATTGAATGCTTGAATTAAAAGCAGTATTTATCTGTTCGGACTGTGCAAAGTAAGTTGCAAAATCTTTTGCAATATTGTCGCCGTCTACATCAACTGTAGAACTTTGAGGATATTTATCATCCTTGTGAACACGAGAAAAAGTAAAGCTTCCCGGTCCCATAAAAGGACTTAAATTCCAGTCGTTCAGTTCTTTGTTTACAGGAATATTATCTGCAAAAAGATAACCGCGTACATAACCGGTTGAATCTGCTTCCACAGAATAACCTTCTGCAGGACCTGTGCCTTCATATTTTATTACGTTATGCTCCAGATCCTTCATCATTGGAATTGTTAGAGCAGCACAAAGACTTGCCTGACCAAGAATATACGTTTCCAAAATCCCAAGATTATGCTGTGCACGAATCTGGTTTACAAAGCGTGTACCATGAAACAGGGCTCCGCGCACACGACCATCTGCCATGGTAAATACACGGAGCTTGTCTGGTTCAAGGGAGTTCAAGTGAGAAATTAATTCTTTGTCATCAATTGGAGCTTTTATCATTTACTTTGTAGCAACTCGTTTTATTGTAAGAACTGTTCCGTCGTACTTATAAACTGTAAGCTCAAGGTAGTCTGCAAAAACCTTCATATCAAGCCATCCAAAGTTGTCGTTATCAAGCCACTTTGAATATGGAGAGCTGTATTCCAGATTTTTATCGAGCTTGCCGCCCATACCACCAATAATCATGTAGTCAACGCTGTCTTTTTCAAGGAATTCAAAGAAGTGGTTGTGACCGCTCAAAGAAAGGTCTACACGATATTTTTCAAGAATTGGACATAGGCGTTTTATAACACTTGGAATATCTCCCCAGTATTTCTGAGCTGTAGAATCCCAGTAACCAGAACCTGTAATATAGCAATGAGAAAGTACAATTACTGTATCTTCCTGTGGAATTTCTTCCAGCTGTTTGATAAGCCATTTTTCCTGAATTTTGCTGAACTCTACATCATCCCATTCCATAAAAAGAAAAATAAGATGGATTTTTCCGTTATCCATGCGAAAATATTTTTTATCTCCCTTTTTCATAAAGGCCTGTTTGAATGCAGGATATCCGTTTACAATAAAATCATGATTTCCTGGGATTACAAGAGTTTTTGTATTTTTAAGATTATCGCGCATATCATCAACTGCACCCTGCATAATTGGTGCAATCATACCAACTTCCGAAATATCTCCAAGACAGAAGAATGCATCGTAATTGCGGGAATCAATCTGCTTCATAATTGCCTTACGGGCTTCATCATTTGAATTAGCTGAACCCCAGTGTGGGTCAGAAGCAAATGCATAATGAGCAATTGCGCCATCTGCTGTTTTTTCTGCAGGAAGAGGATCGGTTTGTGTAAGAAGATTAAGACCTGAATTATCAATCTTAAGGCGTGGCAAAATCATAAGTGCAATATAGGTGATAATCCAGAGTGTCATTGAAAAAATAGAAAAAATTCTTGAAAGAATATTAATAGCTTTTTTATCTATAAAGGTAGAAAGAATCCAGAATACTATAGGCAGCGCTGCAATTACAAAAAGTAAGATGTAAGCGCATTTAATTCCTACATGCCAGTGGAAGGTTCCAAAAAGGCCTGGACGAAAGCTGAACCAGATAAAAATAACCGCACAAATAATTGAAGCGATTAAACCAAGATTAAAAGTCTTTTTATTTTTGATTTCCATTTTATGTACTCCTTATTCAAAAACTATTACATTCCATGATAGCGGTTTGAGGGTAACTGTTGCAATACCTTCTTTGAGTTCACGAGACTTTGCTTTTGGCTCCGGCCACTGTTGGTCAAAGCTGCTCTTTTTATCAAAATCTTCGCTGTACATTTCGTACTGGCTTACCTTAGTGAGTCCTTCAAAACCTCGTATATCAATTTCGCAAGGATATTTCTGGTCTTTGTTTCTGTTGATTGCAAAAACTGTAAGACGCTTGTTGTCTTTATCCCAGGCGCAGGCTGTATCAATATAAGGCACGTTGTTTTTACCTGTATACTGAGAAGTATCATCAATTGCGTAACCAGGCATATCGTAGGTAGGACAATCACAACTTACCTGCAAGCTTATACCCTTTGCATATTCAAGCAGTTGGCGGAATGCAAAATGAGAAGCGCTTTTCCAAACATGATCATGGTTATTTGCACACAGAGCACCAAGTCCACCTGTCATACAACTAAGTTTTACTCTGTCTGCATGGCGCAAAATTGCAAGCTGAATACTAACCATAGAAAGAAGTTTTATCATGTCTCCACCAGGGAAGTCTCTGTCCGGCATTTTGTCAGGATCATGGAGAATGTATTTTCGTTCAGGGTCAAACTTATAATGTGAGCGTGCCATATTATATGGACCATAACCTGGATTAAGAGGAGAGAATGGGCGTTCAAAAGCACCGTATTCATCAAAAGAAATATTTACCTTGCGAGGAGATCGGTGCTTTGCCTGAATATAATCAAGCATTGCAACTTCTGTATTAATAAAGTCTTCGTAGTAGTGTGCTCCTCCAAGCAGAGAAAGAGTATCTCCTGGTTTAGCTATATGATAATGATGAAGAGCCAGATAATCTACGGTGTCGTAACATTCATCCATTACAGTTGCTTCCCAGGATGGATAATGGTCCATAAACGACGCAGAAGAAGCACAGGCAACGGTTTCTATACTTGCATCAATCCATTTCATTGCTTTGGATGCTTCATGGCAGAGAATACCGTAGCCCTTTGGATTTTTTTCCCAGGAGCCAAGCTGCCAGTGTCCATCCATTTCGTTACCAAGACACCAGGTTTTTACTTTGTATGGTGCGTCGTGTCCGTTTTTGCGGCGCAGATCCGACCAGTAAGTTCCACCTTTATGATTTGTATATTCAACACAGTCCATTGCGTCCTGAAGGTTTCCTGTTCCCAGGTTTACAGTGTAAATTGAGCTTGTACCAATCTTTTCGGCCCATTGAAGATATTCGTCATGCCCTACTTCGTTTGGTATATACTGGTACCATGCCGGATCCAGATGAACCTTGCGCTGTTCCTTTGGTCCTATTGAATCCTTCCACTGCCAGGCAGAAACAAAGTTACCGCCAGGAAGACGAACTCCGGGAAGTCCTGTTTTTTTAAGAAGCTCTATTACGTCAGTACGAAAGCCCTGCTCATCTGCAGTTGGATGCCTGGGATTATACATAAAGCCGTTTACCATGTTTCCGATTGGTTCAAGAAACGCAGAATAAAGGCGCGGAGAGATTTCTCCTATTGCGAATTTTGGGTGAATTGTTATTCTTGGTTTTGACATAGTAATACTCCTTTCAATTTGGTAAAGCTAAAAATTGCTTTCGCAATTTTTTTAACGCTTTGCTATTTAACACCGGCCGCCAGCGGCCTTACACACCAGTTGAAATTTTCTTAATCCATTTGCCGCCTTTAAGACGGAATACACACCAGATAGTTTTTACAATATCTGCTGAGTTTAAACAAACATAAATCCAAAAGGCAGACCAGTGAAATACAAAGCCGGCAAGAATTCCAAGCGGAAGTGAAAGTACCCATAAAAAAACATTATCTGTAATCATGAGCATTTTTGTGTCTCCACCTCCACGTAATACACCTTTTGTCATAATGCTGTTTGTTGCGCGGAAAATTATAATCAAGCTTATTGCAAGCATAAGCTGACGCGCAATATGAATCGTTTCTTCTGTAACATTGTAAGCATGAATGATTGGTTCACTTACAGAAAGTATGAATATAGCAGAAATTGTTCCAAGCGCAAGGCCAAGTCCAAGGAAAAGCCAGCCCTGCTCCTGTGTTTTTTCTCGTCCTACACTTCCAAGAGTGTGACCTGTTACAATTGCACCAGCCTGGCTTACCCCCTGAATCACTACGGTACTAAGCTGCTGGGTTACACTTGTAATGGCATTAGCTGCAACAAAGGTTGCACCAAGGTGGCCAATTACCATTGCAACAGAATTATTTCCAAGAGCAAGGATTCCATCACTTATTAAAACAGGAATACTTATACGGATATATTCTCCGAGCAGAGAGCCTGTTTTCATAAAAATATCGTGGATACGGAAAACGATTTTTTTATCTTTTAGGAAAAGATAACCTAAAATCATTCCTGCTTCAAAAAGACGGGCAATGAGTGTACCAAGCGCCGCACCTGCAACCTCCATACGAGGCATACCAAGTTTACCAAAAATAAAGGCGTAGTTGGCAAGCAGGTTTACAAAAAATGCACCGATGGAAACAAAAAGAGGAAGCCTTACCTGCCCTACACTTCGCAAGACAATTGTCGTAACAAGCGAAGTTCCAAGGAAGAAGTAAGTAACAACCGACCACTTAAAGTAAATGCTTCCAAGCTCAAGGATTCTTTTTTCATCGGTGTACATTGTCATAAGGGTGCGTGGCATTATTGCAGTCACTATGGCAAAAATTCCTGCAAGAAGTACTGCGAGCCGCAGCATAAGGCACACTGTCTGACGTAAGGCTATACCGGCCTGTTCTTCATCATGATGGGCACTTTTCATTCCCCAGAAGCGAGAAACTAAAACAGAGGCCCCCATACCAAGTCCCATACAGAAAATGTGATAAATACTTATAAAGGAATTGGCAAGTGAGGTTGCAGAAAGTGCTTCTTCACCAAGCTTACCAACCATGATTGTATCGAGCATGTTTACGCCGATAGTTATGAGACTTTGAAGAGCAATTGGCAGCGCCAGAGAAAAAACGTTTTTATAAAACTCAGGTTCTTTTTTAAACAGTCTCATTTTGAACCTTTGTGTCATCAGTCATTTTTTTTGGTTTGTCAAAAAGTTTAAGTACCAGACGGATGCAAAGCTTATATATAAATGCAAGTAAAAGAGTTGCTGCAATAACAGCTGCTGCATAAACAGCTAGATTCCAGTGACCAGGCTTTGTTACAGGCAAGCCCTGATCGTTGTAAAGTATAAAACGGAAGGCTGTAATTGCAATGAGATTCATCATATAAGTTTCGAGCGATATGTTTCCAAAAAAGCGGCTTACGGGATTTAAAGCTCTGTATTTGAGCATGATTGTAAAAAGCATAACCGTAAACATAATGCTGTATGGAATAACGCAAAAGTAGGTTGCAATTTTTCTATCGATATCAGGCCCCCGGCCGCTCCATTCAGTCCACCAGCCGAATCGCATCTGACCGTAAGCAGAAAGGATAAAGGTTATAAAGGTAATCACAAGTACCAGCAAAAGTTTACCCCAATAGAATTTTTTGAACCATTCACAAATTGGAGTTTCGAACTGTGCAAAGAGCATACCAATTAAAAAGGCTGGACAGGAATTAATCCACCATTCACCAGAGAACCACCATACCTGCTGCCAGGTCCACCATTTAGAGTGAAGCTCATTAGTTTCTGAAAGCCACCAGTTTTTGGGACCTGCAAACCATGGGAAATGTCCGTTCACACAGAAAATCATTCCAAGCGCAACAATTACAAGAGCCATAAGAATGTAACAGATTTTTCGGTTTTTGATATTCTTAAAAAAGATATAGAATGCAATATAAAGAATTGCAGCAACAATCGGATACCAAGCATAAGGATTCATCATTGTGATTCCTGCAAGATTTGTAACCCACTGTAAAGGCGCAAAATGTTCACCACTCGCAGCCCGTAATATGCCATAAATTAAAATACTTACATAATATGGAATGACGAGAGTTTTTACTACACGCTTTTTTATAAAACCGTTGAAATAATCAGGCTTTTTTTCCAGACTTTTGATGAGGCCAAAGCCTGAACAGAAAAAGAATATTGCTACAAAAATAAATCCGGCATTTACAAAAATTGAAAGCTCACCGGGTTTTCCAAAACCATTAGCCTGCTGAAAAGCATCTTCCTGCGAGATGTGATGAAGAATTACTCCAATTGCCGCAAATCCCCGAAGCGATTTTGCCACTTCCAGCGAAAAAC
>JAILBH010000192.1 GCA_024681195.1 Treponema sp. | reverse complement strand
GCATAGTTCAAGTTTTCAGCCATCCATATCTGGTCACCAATTTTCACAGTCTTATAAATTTGACCATCGCGGGGATCCATCATTGAGTCGTAGGCAATTTCAGGATTCAATATACTTCTCTTTCATTGAAAACTTGATCATTTGTATAAGTATATTGAATATAAATTGGCATTCGGGTAATTAGTCCTTCACCGGTGGGATCTACGGCCCTTTCAGCCTTTGCCTCCCATGAATCTCCTTTTGATATTTCTTTTTTTGTAAACGAAGGAAAGCTTCTGAAGGATGGATACCCGTTATCCTCAAGCATAGTCATGCTACCCTGCTCATCAATCTTAAAAACCGAAGTTATGGCATTATGAATACCGTCATCAATAGCCTGTGCCAGATGCTTAGTATCCTGTTCGACATAAAAAAGCCCGTCATAAACTTTGCTGCCATTACTATATGAAGGAGTTATAAATGATTTTACTTCGCGGCTTGTTAAACCTACATATTTATTGTTGTCATAGCGTCTTAAATCTGTTCGCTCTGTTAAAATGTAGTTATCATTTCCGTTATAACTAAGACTAATCGTTTGAGAATAAAGATTTGTGGTTAAAAAAATAACCGTTATTGCAAGGAACGAACGAAGTAAGAGATGTGGTAATCTATGTGTCAGGTTGTTTTTGGATGTGTGGATTGCCGCGCTTCGCTCGCAATGACAAACGCTGCAAAACTCGCAATGACGAATGATTTTGCGTAAGCTATTTTTTACCATACGAATAATTATATTCCAAGTTCTTCGCCTATAAGCACAACCTTTATTCTTCCGGCCGGCTTACAAAACCTGGTTGTTACAAACTGTGCACATATAGTTGATGCAGAAAGACAGTCTGCGCAGCAGCCAATTTTTTTACATGGAGTATCAAGATCAAAACGCTGTGCATTTGCAGGTGCTGCATAACCGCGCACTCTTGAATATGCCGCATCCATATTCTGTACTACCTTGTTCATACCGGCAATTACAATAACATTTTGAGGTCCATAACAAAGTGCTGCAACACGATTACCTTTTCCGTCAATATTAAAAAGCTGTCCGTCTTCTGTAATAGCGTTGCTGCTCATTATAAAAGACCCGCAATTCAAAGCGTTGTGCATTAAACTTTCTCTTTCTTCCGGTCCACTGGCAGTATCACGGTCAATTATGGTATAACCTGCAGAAACAAGCTTTTCTTTAAGTCCAAGCTGTTCCATAGTCATACAACCACCCCAGGAAACAGAATGATTTGAAGGAATAATTTCTAATATTTTTTGTAGTGCACCAGCCTTGTCACTCACATAATAGGCTTCAAAACCACGTCTTTTTAAGGCATCTGCAACCTTTGGTCCTTTTAATTCAAAGAGAGTCTTTATTGGATCAGCCATTTATTACCTCGTTATTTAAGTTTGAAAGAATCTAGTTCATTAAGAAGACCGGTAACACTTTCTTTTGTACTGTTTGTAGAAGCTGTAGTAACTGCAACTGCATCTGTAATATGCTGTGAGAAGTTAGTTATCTGATTCATAGTAACAGAAATATTTGTAGTAATTTCCTGGAGCTGCTGCATTTCTTTAAGAATCTGTTCTCCACCAACAAGCATTTCTGCCGAACCATTCTTAACTTCTATTGTAGAATCACTGATTGAACGCATTGCTTCAAGAACCTGCTGGTTACCACTGTTCTGTTCTTCCATAGCATTTGCAATTACAGATTCCTGTTCACGAACCTTCTGGCTAAGCTCATAAATGTTTTCAAAAGCAACCTTTACATGACCAATATCTACAGTAATATGAGAAATTGCTTCTGAAAGACTGTGAAGGTTTTCATCAATAGCTTTAGACTGACTGCTTGACTGTTCTGCAAGCTTACGGATTTCTTCGGCAACTACAGCAAAGCCCTTACCAGCTTCACCGGCATGTGCAGACTCAATAGCTGCGTTCATGGCAAGAAGGTTTGTTCGACTGGCAATATTCTGAATGATGCTTGAAGCCTGTAAAATACCTGCAGACTGTTGTAATACACCTTCTGCAGTATCAACAGCAATTTTAACCTGCTGCTGTCCTTTGTCAGAAGCATCTGTCAAAAGATTTACAACCTCTGTATTTTTTTCAAGAATCTGAGAAACAGAAGCAATATTTGCAACCATTTCTTCTACAGCTGCAGAAGACTGAGTTACACTTGCTGCCTGTGCTTCAATAGCATTGTTAAGGGAACGAATGTTACCCATAATCTGTTCAATTGAAGAATTAGATTCCTGAACACCGGCAGACTGATTTTCAATTTCACCCTTAATCTTTTGAATAGATTCTGCAATGTTAGAAACGTTATTTTTTGTTGAATCCATGTTAGAAACAAGATCATCAGATTCGGAAGAAGTTCGTTTTGCAGACTGTTCAAAAATAGACAGAATGCGGTTTGATTTGTTCTTTAATTCATTTACAGCATGAACAATAAGACCAAGCTCACTTCGGTTTGTAGCCCACTGATCTTCTACAGTGTAATCATTATTTGTAAGAGCGTC
>JAILBH010000133.1 GCA_024681195.1 Treponema sp. | reverse complement strand
ATAACAGATGTAATCGCCCAGGCAGAAAACAGCGCCATTGAATTCGTCATGAGAGCCGTAAACATAAACGCGGTCGCCGAATACGTGTGGTTCACCATCAGGAACATATTCCCAAGACGGCATATATGGATTAAAGACTTGGTTTTTCATAATAATTTCTCCTTGTGTGCCCTTCGACAAGCTCAGGGAGCACAATTTAGTTAATCGTTTTACATTAACATTAAATGGGAAAATGAAAAAAATCAACAAGAATATCAACTTTTTTCGATTTTTTTGAAATTTACTTCCTCTTTTGAAAAAATTTTTTGTTAACTAAGGTATAGGAATTTTATAACCCAAGGAGACAAAAATGGAAAAGGCTATGGATTACCCTGTTATACATTCAAAAATATCTGTTTAGAAAACAGTGATGTAGATTTGGATGACAAATCAGTAAAAGTAATCTATAATGCAAGTGCGTACGAACAGGAAAAGAATGAAAAAATCCGCAGATTCCTTAAGTATGTTAGTACGAACAAACCTGGAGAAGATGACTTTACCAAGCGTCTTTCTGCTACTGTCGAAATGATTAAAGAGAATGACAAATTCAGGAGTGATTACGCTGCTATGAATTTACATGATTACGATATAACTACAATGGCTAAAGAGGCAGGTATTGAAGAAGCCCGCATAGAAGCTGCCAAGAATTTGCTTAGAATGAACAAACTTTCTCATGAAGAAATTACAAAAGCAGCGAACATTTCCTTAAAGAAAGTCCAAGAACTTGCAGAGGAAATCGCGACTGAAAAAAATCAGAAAACAGAATAAATAATATTTTATTTATGCATCTGTTCTACAGGACTCATAAGCACCGTACCATCCGCAAAGTGGCAGATTGTGGTGTACCAGTTTCCATCTGGGACTTCGGAGAGGTTGGTATCTTTGTAGGTAAAGTCTGTTCCGTTTTTAGAAAAGACAATTCCAGTTTCCTGTGCCTGTGCTTCCCATTCAGAGGCATCTTTTTCGCTGTTTCCAGAAGTAATCTTACGCTTTGAATAAAGGGTATGACAGAAAGCTGGAGCATCGCAGAAAATATGCCAGCCATTGTCTACCTTCATCCAGGAAGTACTTAAACAAGGTATATCACCATTTTCGTAGTTTGGATAATAGTAAAGAGGTTTTAGATGGTATGTACCCCAAGAACCCGTAAGTTCTCGAGAATTAACCATCATAAAGGAATCTTTTGTTGCATCATAATCATCTGTATTTGAAGTATATGAATACCAATCTCCATCTTCCTTGTCTACCCATGCCCACTTTCCACCTTGCGATTCAAGTCTATAGCGATACATTTTTACAGAATCCGAATATTCCTGAGGAATTTTTAGTTCAAGTTTTTTATTTGCATTCTTCTTAACATATGGAGTTGCATCTCGTAAAGAAAAATAAACACCATGCACAACTGAACTTATAGTCTGTTGTGACAGTAGTTTAATTGTCCAATTGTTATTGTTATCTTTCAAATATGCATAAAGATAATATTCTCCCTGCTCTACATCAGAGAATGGAATTTTTGCACACTTTCTACTGCTGCTACTTGGATCTGTTTCAAAATTTATTGTCTTTTTATAAACACTCATTTGTTCTGCAGTTTCAACAGAAGGGTTATCTCCTAAATCTGTTTTAGAATAATAGCAGTCAAAATTTGTAATACCATGATTGGTATTATTTACAAGCCCTTCCTTCTGGTCTTTAATATTTACACTATAAATATAAAAATATGAAGAATCCCAATAACTCTTGTTAAAAGTCATTGTTGGAGGGAAATTATCAACAGTTTTAAGAGAGATTGTTTTATTGATAACATAAATTGCTTCTATTCCAGAATTTGGATTTATTTTTAATATATGAAAACCTATATAATCTTTTCCATTAGGAAGTATTACACTCTTACCATTTGGTTTTGAATAATAGGTATCTACACTATTATCAGGACTGTTAACTACAATATAATAAGTTCTTCCATCTTCTGGATATGTAAGATCAAATTCAACTGTGGCCATTCCGGTAGAAGGTTCATATGTATTATTTTTTATGGAAGCCTCTTCTATTGTAAATGTATTCACTGCAGAACTTTGCTTATTATAAAGGATTGGTTTTCCATATGCTGATGTAATAGAAGAATCAAGACCATTACATGTTAGTACTTTCACATTTCTATTTGGATATATTGTGTATAAACCATAAGGGTAAGTAGTTGTTTCAGAGGTAGATTGTATACCGCTCAATATAGTTTTATTTATGGTAGTCCATTCTTTTGAAATAACAGCATTTTCATTTGTCTGATATGTTATATATACAGGATCTGACTCTTTATGCGCTCCATAGGTAGTTTCAATAGAAGGAAGACTTGAAAGAAAAATTCCATCTGGTGCAGAAGGAATAATAAATTCAAATTCCTTTGTTAAACCGTTTTCTTCATAATAGACAGCTTTAGCTTTTGTATCGCGGTAAGAATCTACAAGAACATCTTTAAGGGCTTCATTAAATTCAGTTTCTACACTGTAGCTGCTGTTTGGAACAGTTGTAAAATTTTTGTAGGTAAAGACTTCTGAGGGAATATCATTTTCATCAAATAAATAAAAAGAAAACTTTGTGGTTGCACTTAAATAATCCAAATACATTTTTTCATTTGTATTCAAAGCAAAATAATGAGAATCTGATTCAGAAGGTACCCTCAAATGACTTTTATACTTTCCGTCAACAAGTTGGGGCAGCACCTTTGTTTTATCAAGCTCCAGAACAAACTGAATTGTTTTATTTGTTTCAGATTGCTTTATAACTTCATAGTCTTCATAATCACCGTTGTTTGCACCATCCTTTAAGTGCAGCTCCAGCAACACAAGTCCATCACCTTTATTTTGCAATACATAGTCAAAATCAAAAGAATATATTATTTTACCATCTTCTGAAAGAACTGGATTTCCATTTGAATCTGTTAATATTTCAAAATCATCAACAAATTTTGTTAACTCATTTTCTCCTGCTGCATTTCCACTAATATCTTTTTCAAATACTTCACGAACAAGAAGACCCGAAATTGCATCAGCATTATCATATCCCTGCAGTTTAATGTGAACAGATTTTCCTACATGGTTACGGCTGTAGTCGCCGTAGTAATATTTTACAGTAGTGTTATCGTCTTCTAAAACTTGAGCATCTGACCACTGTAAAAAAGCTTTATCTGTTAGCGTGCGATAGTACCAGGCTTCTGTGTTGCCGGTTGTTGTCATTTCATAGCTTGTTATATGTGGGGCGATTGAATCTGTTGTTCTGTTTACACAATAGGTGTATGGTTCCACATGAGTTATTGAAAGACCATCTGTATCTTTAAGATTTGTACAGGCAATCTTAAGAATAACTTCTGCAGTATTATTCTGTGCCTGCTCAGCAATTATCTTTTTTCCAGGAACAGTAGGAATATTTAAAACAGCATTATCCGAAGAAAAGAACGGAGTACCGTAGTATTCAGAAATATCCTGTCCGGCAGATTCAAAGCGGATGCAGCTAAAGTCGCTGAAAGATTCCGGGTCTACGGGTTTATTAAAGGTGACCTTAATCATTGTATCCTGATTATATCCGGACGGATTATATGGCGGGTAGATTTCGTTGACCTTTGGAATAAGAGTGCCGTTCGGGCAGATTTTGATGTCATCAGCGTATTGTATAACTTTAACATTTACGCGGTACAGGCCTGATTTTTTGTCTTCATAAGTTTGTTCTATCGGGGTGAACTCTACATACTCTGCGCGGCTTTCGTCATTAATGCGGCTAACGGCCTTGAGCATTGTTGAAGGATCTGTTATCAGATAATTCTGTGTGTTTGGAATAAACTGAACTTCAAAAGCATATCCAAGTTTTGCCTGATAAGTTGGCTGTGGGAAAAGGCTTCCCTCTTCGTCCTTGCAAGAAAGAGCCACGTTTACAGCTCTTGCATTATTGTAAGCAATTGCATCTTTAATTTCGTTGCTTACTTTTTCTGCATTCAAAAAATTGTTACAGCCAGAAAGTGCTAAACACAAAAAAGCACAGCCAAAAATTACGGTAAGAGCTCTTTTTAAAAGAGTATTATGAGTTATCATGTCTTTCCCCGATATATAAGAGTGATATTAAATTATAAAACACAATTATTGATTTTTCCACATTTTTCTTAATTGTTTATTTTTACGTTTTCTGATAAAAGTATTGCTTATGAAGAAAATTACCTTTTTGTTTATTTTGATTTTAACTATTGTTTCCTGTAAAAAAACTAAACCACAGGCCGAACCGCAGATTCCTATTCCAAAATCCTTGAGCAACACGATTAAAGAAACCAGCAAGACTCAATCTAATTGGAAAGATGTGCCGGCGCTTAAAGATGCCTACAAGGATTATTTTGATTACTTTGGTTTTGCAGTTCCTGAGGCTCAGCTTAAAGATAAAACTGTAATGGATGGAATAAGCTGGCAGGCAAGCTGTTTTACCTGCGAAAATGAATGTAAACCCGACTTTATTTTTAACTGGGCAAAGCCAACTTCTACCGAAGATTTTGAAGGAGAGGATGGAAAGATTTACCAGGTTCCCTCTTCGCTTGCGGGATTTGGACGTCTTAGTCAGATTCTGCAGATTGCAAAAGATAACAAAATGCTCATGCGCGGACACGTTCTGGTCTGGCATAGTCAAACTCCGGACTGGTTTTTTAAGCAGGATTATAACGCTTCTAAACCTTATGTAGAAAAAGCCGAAATGACTGCGCGCCAGGAATGGTATATAAAATCGGTTCTGGAATTTGTTAAAAACTGGGAAGAAATAAACAACGATGGTAAGCACATTATTATTACCTGGGATGTTGTAAACGAAGCCTGTACCGACGGTGCCTGGACCGAGGACCCTTTGCGCACAGCAAGTCCGTGGTATTCAATTTATAAGGATGATTCTTTTATTGTAAACGCCTTCCGCTTTGCAAACCGCTATGCACCCGCTGATGTTAAACTTTCATACAATGATTATTCGTGCTATTCGCTTTCTAAAACAAAAGCAATCTGTAAGGTTGTTCAGGATATTCAATCTGCACACGACGCACGCATTGATGTAATTGGAATGCAGTCCCATGTTAGCATGACCTACCCTACTCTTGCCGATTACGAAAAAGCTGTTCAAACCTT
>JAILBH010000126.1 GCA_024681195.1 Treponema sp. | reverse complement strand
GCCCTCTTTTTTGTGAATGTAAAGATGTCTCTTGCCTTGTTTTCTGTACTTCCTCTGGCAGCTCTTGCAATGGCTCTCTGCGATCCTATTTCTGGTGGGACTCATCAGAAAAATCGAAACCTGAAGCTTGCCATTACAGACGGCATTCAGGAATATCTGGAAAACATAAAGGTTCTTAAAGCTTCGGGAAACATTGCAAAATATCAGAAGGGTCTTGAAAAGAAAATGAAGCGACTGGTACCACACCTTGTTCTTTTTGAGTTTCTTTCTGGTATGAGTGTTTCAACAGCTTACAATGTTCTCAGAATGGGAATTGGTGTAGTTGCGATTGTGGGTGCCCGACTGCTTGTTACAGGGGAAATCAGTGCAGCGGTTTATATTATCTTTATGCTTTTTTCTGTCTGGGTTTATGAACCTCTTTCTTACACCTGCGAACATCTTGGTGCTGTGATTGCTTCCAAGGTTGCTTCAAGAAGAATTAAAAATATCAGAGACTATCCGGAACAATCTGGTACTGCTGATGTTGAAGCAAAAAATTATGATATTGAGTTTAAGGATGTGAGTTTCTCTTACAACAAAAATGATAAGCCTGTTCTTCAGAATGTTTCCTTTACCGCAAAGCAGGGAGAATACACAGCCCTGGTTGGAGCCTCTGGAAGTGGTAAATCTACAATATGCCGGCTTGCTGCCCGTTTCTGGGATAATGATTCAGGCGAGATTTTAGCAGGTGGCCAGAATATTAAAACCGTTTCACCTGAGAATCTCTTTAAGCTTTTTTCAATTGTCTTCCAGGATGTAACTCTTTTTAATGATACAATTTACAACAACATTCTTATTGGAAATAAAAATGCCGGCCGGGAGGAAGTTTTAAAAGCGGCGAAAATGGCACAATGTATGCCTTTTATCGAAAAGCTCCCAGATGGAATTGATACAGTGCTTGGAGAAAACGGACACACCTTAAGTGGTGGTGAACGCCAGAGACTTTCTATTGCAAGAGCCCTTCTTAAAGATGCCCCGATTGTTTTGTTAGATGAAAGCACAGCTTCAATTGACCCGGAAACCGAAACAAAGATTCAGAATGCAATTGAAAAACTAACCAAGGGTCGTACGGTTTTGATGATTGCACATCGCTTGCGCTCAATCGTAAATTGCGACAGAATTATTGTGTTGGATGAAGGAAGAGTTGTCGGTAACGGTACTCACGAAGAACTGATGAAAAACTGCGAAGTTTATAAGAAGTTGTATACTTTACAGAGTGAATAAGGAAATATAAATGGCACAGAGAATTATTGGAGTTTCAAAGAGACTGATAGAAGCCGCGAGCCAGGAATTTTTGAAAAACGGCTTTGAAAACTCTTCTGTCCGCACAATCGCAGAAAAAGCCCAGACAAGTCCTCGTGCCATTTATACCCGTTTTGAAAACAAGGAAGCCCTCTTCCAGGCAGTAATTGAGCCAGCCTGGTCAGATTTTATGGAGCTCTTCAAAAACGACAAAATCATTTACTGGGAAAACGCAGAAAAAGGCCGCCTCCCTCAAAAACCGGAAGAGTATTACATAAAATATCTGGACTTTGCCTATAAGCACAAAAAACAATTCAACCTTCTGCTTACCTGCGCTAAAGGCAGCCACTTTGAAAGCTTTACAGAAAAGCTCGCACAAATGGATTTAGATTATCTTCAGGATCACCTGCCCCGCATCCTCAATAATCAGAAAAACATTTCTTCTGATTTGCTTAAGAACTGGGGCATCAGCGACTCTTCACGAAAGCTCTTTTTTGAAAGCATAACTTTTTCTTTTTATAAAAATCTTTTTATTCCTTTTATCAAAGAAATGCCTTTTGAAGACGCTAAGGATTATATAATTAAACTTACGCAATTCTATTCTAGTGGAATTACGACGATGAGATGATTTTACTCCTGCAGTTTTCTGTATGTATAAATATCATTATCGCAGCTTCTGCTTTTTTGAGCGAAAAGTGTTAAAATTTTAGCGTCTTTTGGTAGAGCCTCTAAAACCCGCTATGTAAAATCTTTTATTGTTAGTTTTACCTAACTTTATTTCCTTATGGAGGATTTTATGAAAGTTTCAAAAATCAATAAGTTTTTTCAAAGGGTCGGCGAAGCTCAAATTAAACACCGCAAGCTTTGTCTGATCATTCTTTTTGCAGTTACACTCATTTGTCTTTCCGGAATGCGTAATTTCCATTCAGAAAGCTCTAACAGCGACTGGATTGTAAATGGCAGCGAAATCAAAAAGAACTCTGATCATTTTAAGGAAGTTTTTGGTAACGACCAGTATGTTCTTGTTCTGGTTCAGGCA
>JAILBH010000102.1 GCA_024681195.1 Treponema sp. | reverse complement strand
AGGTAATCTTATTCCCCACGGCTGCGAACATTCTTTTTACCTGGTGGTATTTGCCTTCGTAGATTGTGAGGAGGGCTTTGTCTGGAGCCTGCCATTTTATAAAGGCCGGCTGGGCGGTAAAGCCTGCTTCGTTGTGCTCGGATTCAATTTCTATTCCGTCTTTGAACTTCTGTGTAATCTGTGCCTGATGTTCTTCTGACTCCTCGTGTTCAAGCTCGCAGTAATAGGTTTTACTCACGTGCGTTTTTGGAGAGATGAGTCTGTGGGTAAGCTCGCCGTCAGTTGTAAAAAGCAGAAGGCCTTCTGTGTCTATGTCCAGTCTTCCGATTATATGAAGCTTTTCTATAAAGTATGGAGTGCGATAATTGTCGTCCAGAAGGTCAAATACAGTCTGCTTAGCACCTTCTTTTGTAGAACAGACGGCATCCTGAGGTTTATTCATCATAAGATAAATATGTTTGTGAAAATCTATCTGTTCTCCGTCAATGGTGAGGGTATCTTTGTCTACATCAAACTGAGTCCCCGGATCTGTAACGCGAGTCCCATTTATAAGTACTTCGCACTTATGCAGAATTTTCCGTATTTCTTTGCGGGAACCAAATCCTTCATGCGCCAGTAATTTATCAATTCGCTCCATATACAAAAATTATATCGTAATACAGGTTTTTGTGGTAGAATAAGATAATACATCACAATAAGATTACATTGAAAAAAAATTGCGACCGGGAGCAATTTTTTTAATATGATACAACTTTTGGAGGTATTTATTATATGTATATAGGTGGCATTGATATATATTATCTTATTTTAGTATTACCCGCTGCACTCTTAAGCCTGCTTGCGTCCGCAATGGTAAAATCGCGTTACGCAAAATATGACAAAGTTATGTGCGCAAAAGGAATATCCGGTGCCCAGGCTGCCCAGATTCTTTTAAAAGCTAACGGCATAACAGACGTACGCATTGCCCACATTGGAGGTAAGCTTACCGATAATTATAACCCTGGTAACAAGGTTTTGAGTCTCAGCGATTCCACCTTTGCCAGTCGTTCCATTGCAGCTGTAGGTGTTGCCGCACACGAAACAGGGCACGCAATCCAGCACAATGTAGGTTACGGACCGCTCATCTTCCGCCGCATGCTGGTTCCAATTGCAAACTTTGGTTCCCGCTTTGGCCCGACTCTTGCCATAATAGGAATTATTCTTGGCGCTGTTGCCAGCCTTGAACAGTACATTCCTATTTTTCAGCTTATAACAGATATTGGTCTTTTGCTTTTTGGTGCATCCATGGTTTTTTATATAGTAACGCTCCCGGTTGAGTTTAACGCTTCCCGCCGCGCCATCCGCATCTTAAAAGAAACCGGCACCCTTACATCCAAAGAAGAAATAAACGGTGTAAAAAAAGTCCTTACCGCCGCCGCACTGACTTATGTTGCATCAGCGCTTACAGCGATTGGATCCTTCTTAAGGCTGCTGCTTATTGCAAACAGCAGACGCTCCAGAAGATAATTATTTCTTTCTTTCCTGAATAGGCACGTAGTCGCGTTCTTTGGAAACGTTCTTGTAGGCTGGACGGTAGATTCTTCCGCCGCTTACAATTTCCTCAATGCGGTGTGCAGACCAGCCGGCAATACGAGAAATTGCAAAGATTGGTGTGAACAGTTCGCGAGGAATATTGAGCATGCTGTAAACCAGACCTGAATACATATCGACGTTGGCACAAATCTTTTTGTCGGAGTTGTGAACTTCCTGAATGATTGCAGGAGAAAGCTTTTCTATAAGTTCGTAAAGTGCAAGCTCCTTCTGGAATTCTTCACCCTTTTCTTTAGCAAGCTTTTTTGCCTTAGCCTTGAGCAGAACTTCACGAGGGTCGCTGACTGTATAAATTGCGTGACCCATTCCGTAAATTAAACCGCTTCGGTCACCGGCTTCCTTGCGTGCAATTTTTGTAAGATAGTTACCAACTTCTTTTTCGCTGGTCCAGTCTTTCACATTTGCCTTGATGTCATCCATCATTTCCATAACCTTGATGTTAGCCCCGCCATGACGGCGTCCTTTGAGCGAACCAACAGCAGCAGCCATTGCAGAATAAGTATCTGTATCGGCAGAAGAAACAACGTGAACTGTCAAAGAAGAGTTGTTACCACCACCATGTTCGGCGTGTAAAATAAGTGCAAGGTCAAGAGTTTCGGCTTCGAGTCTTGTATATGACTTGTCTGAACGAATGAGACGCAAAAAGTTTTCTGCAGTACTAAGTTCTGCCTTTGGATTATGAATGAACATACTCTTGTTGTCATAATAGCGGCGTTTTGCCTGATAACCGTAAGCTGCAAGAGTAGAAAAGCGTGCTATAAGCTGAACACACTGCTTAACAACATTACCAACACTGCGGTCTTCAGGATCTTCATCATAAGAGTAGCTGGCAAGAACTCCACGGGCAATCTTGTTCATAATATCGCTTGAAGGAGCCTTCATAATCATATCTTCTGTAAAGTGCTCGGGCAGGGCGCGGAATTCTCCAAGGTATTCTTTAAAAGTGTCCAGCTTTTCCTGGGTAGGCAGTTCTCCAAAAAGCAGGAGATAGGCACACTGTTCATAACCAAACTGCTTGTTCTTTTCGGCATCGTGAATTAAATCTTCTACATTGTAACCGCGGTAAATCAAACGACCTGGAATTGCAATTTTTTGGTTATCATTCATTTCGTAGCCGACTACATCACCAATACGTGTGAGTCCTACAAGAACACCAGTACCGTTCGCATTTCTTAAACCGCGTTTTACATCATAAGTTTTGTAAAGGTCAGGGTTTATCGGATCATTGTGGACGGCAAGTTTCTCGAGTCTTTTTAAGATGGCTTCGTCAGATTTTTTAGAAAGCATTTGCGTTCCTCCTTTGGAATTTAATCTCGCAATGATTCGTTGCATATATATACACTAAAATGAATAAATATGCAATAAACTTAAATAAATATTAATAATATTAAATAATTATACAAATATTAAAGAGGATATGCAATAGAATTGTATTTTAAAACGCTTATTTATTGGTAAATCGCTGTGCCGGAGACAAAACCCAGATGGCATTGAGCTCACATTCCCCGATATTTTCTACAGTATGAGGACTTGCAGCCGAGTAAGAAACGCTGTCTCCTTCTTCCAGGATGTATTCTTTGTCATCATAAATGAGTTTTGCGCGTCCCTTAAGAATAATACCGAATTCCTGACCCATGTGACCGTAAGAACCTCGGTGAGTATGAGTATTTGCAGGAATCTTGAGCATGTAGGATTCGAATGAAATTTCTCCCTGAGGATTTGTTGGATTTGCAAGCTCCTCATAAACAATTTCGTCTTCGTGCTGGGAAGGGCGTTCTCCCGCATGGATTATTGTTACAGGACGAACCTTTCTGTATTCTTCAAATAAAAATTCAAGATTAATGTCGAGTACATCTGCAAGAGCGAGCAGGGTGTCGATTGCAGGAGAAACGTGATTTCGCTCAATCTGAGAAACCAGACTTTCACTTACACCAGCTTTCTGGGCAACAACCTTAAGAGTATAACCTTTGTTTTCTCTTACCTGACGGAGCTTTTCTCCAAAGTGGTAAGGTACCTTTTTTTGTTTTTCGTCTGTATCTTCATTTTGTTCTGGCGAAAGTATCATTATTCTGTTTCTCCTTGTTCTGTTCGGTCACAAACTGGATAAAGTAATCTTCAAGAGTTTTATGCGGTCCGTTGAGCTTAAGTCTTGTTCGGGAACGAGCATTATCCCGTCGTACAGTATATTTGGCATAAAAATCCCGGTAGTCCAGTCCGGCATCCGATTTTACGTGTTCACCTAAGAATTTAGAAACCTCATCACGACCAATTGCAGGAATTCCTTTTTCTTTAAGAATTGTACGCAGAGTATTAATCTGCTCAAAAGAGATTCCAAATAAGAATTCCTCCATTGCCTGCGAAACTCCAGGCTCCCCAAGCTTTTGCTTTATAAAGGCAATCCACTGATCATCCATCTGCATGGAAATGAGCAGTAATTCGCTGGTTCCCATCATTGTTCCAAAAGCAGGAGCAAGACGTCGGCGTGCCATCCATACAGATTCAAGAACGGGAGCCACCTGAGCACTTCCCTGATCGTTCCAGTGTTCCCACAAAAGCAGCAGCGACAAAGCCCATTCGCGGCGGAATTCCATTGGCTGCGAAGCATCGCGGATAAGATTTAAATATACGTCCTCGATTAAAAGCGAGTACATACATGAAATTGTTTCTGTATCAAAAGCTTTTGAAAATTTTCTAAGCGACTGAATATGATGTGTATATTTTGAGAAAGAAGAGAAAGTATGCATTTTTGCAATAAGAAGTCCCTTTCCAAGCATGGCCTTTGACGGCAGCTGAAGTGTTGTGTCTCCTGCATCCTGGTGGTCTATAAGAGAGTCTATGAGCGAAGTAGGAGTACGGGTTCCACCAATAAGCTCATGGCGCTCAAGCAGGGATGGAAATTTTGCAACAGCCTGGGCAAGTGATTTAAGGGCCTCAATTCGTTCCTGAAAATTTTCTGCCTTTTCGGGATTGATTTCCTTTATGAGGGGCATTACTTCCTGTATGAGTTCTTTTTGCTTTGTAGTAAGCATCTCAACCATTTCGTCCTGTTCAGGATTTGACTCCTGCGGATCAAAAAATGAACTGAGATCTATCTGTTCAAAATCGTTTTGTTGCATAAATATGAAGAAACTTAAGTATTTATAAAGATATTATACTGTATTTTTGGGAATTTTCAAATATTAATGGAGAATAATTTATCCTAAAAGCAGCATTTTATTGCACAGACTGACTTTCAAGCCTGTTTTGTGCCTGTTCAATACTGGCAAAAACTGGAGCAGTAAAACCCGAAATTTTAGCTGTATTGTATTCGTAGGCATCTTTCTGGGCATTATATATGTTTCCTTTCATAAAACGGAAAAGCGGATTAAATTCCAGCAGAGAAAAGGTCCAGAAATCCATAGTACAGATAGACCATGCGCTTAAAGCAATAAGTGAACCATTCAAAAGAAAAGCATTTAAAGAATCTTTGGGGTTTCCCGCATAAAGTTGCCCAAGACCCGGAAAAAACGAAAGATAACCTGCAAGCAGCTGTTTTTTTGGTTTGTAGTTTTTAATTTGATTTAATCCCGTTTCTATAGTCTGCTTTTCTTCCTGATTAAATAAAAAAGGACTGTCTAAGCATATATAAGAATATTGTTTTTCGGCGGTAAGCCAAAGCTGCCTTTTAAGCTCGTTATTTAATACAGCACAAAGAGCTGCCTGCCGCACCTGGTTCGAAAAACCTCCCAACTGCATATAAGAAAAAATAAAAAGGTTGTCGTCCAGTGCTTCGTTGTTTACTTCTGCTGCATTTGAAAGACATTTGATGTGGGTTAATCTAAGCTGGTCAATTTCTTGTTCAGAAAGCCCGTCTTCAAGCGCACTTTGAATTGCCATTTCCTGAGCCTGTGAAGCAAGCTCCCACTGTTCTTTGTGGGAATAAAGCTCACAAAGGCAAGTGAAGGCCTGAGTCTGATATTTTCCCTTTGAATAATCCTGAAGAAAAATATAGCGCTTAAGCTCAACCTCTGCCTCTTCATACGCCCCGCCGGCTTTAAGCTTTTGTGCATATAAAAATATGTCATCATAACCGCTCAGATTATTTTGTGCAAAGAGGCCTGCACCCGCAAGAGAAAAACAGATTATAAAAAGAAGAACCTTAGCCTTAATAAATCTGACCATAAATTTTTTCTGTTTCCTCACAAAGATTTCTGTAAAGCGTATCGTTGTATCTTTTTGCACTCTGATAAGCGCCGTAAATATCTGCAATATATAAGACTACACCACAAGCTCCAAATACATATGGCTGCCAGCTTTTCCAGGAGGTTTTCATTCCTGTAATGACAGTTCCGGCAGCAAAGGAACCTATGGAAATAAAACTGGAAACAAAGGTCCCGAATGAGCCTGTGTACCATTTGCCCGAACCCGGAATAATCATTGAAAGAAAAAGTGCAAGCCCCGGACTTTTGAGTTTATAACTGCTGCTCAATTCTCCAAGCTTTTCAAAAACAGAATATGAAGGAATAATTGAATTGCATAATTGGGACAGTTCAGAAATCTGATTATTCAATACAAAAGATGAGGCCTGGATTGTATTTACAAACTCCGGAGTAAAAAGAGCCTGTTCGCTTTGAATGGATTTTGCAAAAGCATCAAACTCCGTCTGCTTTCGTTCTGTAAAAAGAAATTTTGCATTCAAAAGATTCATTTTTTGTTTAACAGAAATTTCAGCCGAGGAATAAAAGCCTTCTCTGAGCCATTCGATTCCGCTTCTGTTGTTTTGAAAATTGTAAATATTGCACAGAGAATTCAAGGCAGAATTGTATTCGGGATTCTGATCCTGTGTAACGGAGTCTGTAGAAAAAAGGTAGCGCTTGTATTCGCCTTCCGCCTGAGTAAAAAAGCCCTGGTCGTAAAGGGAATCGGCAAAAGCTTTTATAATCTGAGGTTCAAATGGAGATGGTAAGGCAGCAGCCTTTGCCAGAGCAAGAAATCCAATGGCAGTTATAAGAATAAACTTTTTCATTTTGAATCTCCTTTTTTGGGAGGTACAGGATCGTAATGTTTGCCGTTTGCAAGAGTAGGGTAAAGGCCCCGGCTATGTTCTGTGTTTGTGCATCTTTTTAAACGCTCCAGTCCCTGTACAAATCCAAAAATACCGTTTTGTTTTACAGCATCTACCATGTATTGAGAGCAGGACGGATAAAAAGGACAGTTAGACATATCCTGTTCGGTAATATATTTTTTGTAAAACTTAAACGAAGATTTTAAAAGCACCTGAGGAATTGAAACGTCATAGCTTGTGCTTTCCGGACTGTGTACAGTTTGAACTGCCTGTAGCTTTGATAAATCTGTTTCTTTGTTTACATCTGTAAGACTGACTTTGGTCATTGAAAACATTTTTTGAGGCTGGTTAAAAATAATGTTTGAAAAACAAAGCTCAGTTGTTAGGACAACCTTACCGTCTTCATAAGAGGAAGAAACAATCCGGGTTGGAAAATTCTTTCCTGTAAAATATTTGTAATCATAAAGAAAGGTTTGTGTAGTCGGAGTATTAAAATTTTGAAGCATTGTAAGTTTTGTTACTTTTCCAGCTTTGTCTGTATAAACCAGAACTCTGTCTATTGGATGGGTTTCCTGTCCGTTATAATCCCAGCAGGTTAAAATCATATCTTTTTCAAGATTATGTTCAGTGGGTTTAAAAAGCGATTCTTCAAGTCCAAAGTCATCTTTAAACCAGTTTAAAAAATCCCTGCAAATCTGCTCCAGACTTTCTCGTCCTTCTTCCAGCTCGTTTACAGTATCATTTTCGATATAATACATAGATTTGTCATCAATAAAGACAGACTGCTTCTGAGGCCTTTCTGTAATAAAAGCAAAAAAGAAAGGATTTGCACTGTAAACAATTTGTCCTTTCATAGAAGTAGAATATGGAGACTCAACATTTTCTATTGTATCTGTGCGGATAAAATCAAGACAAAGCGTAGAAATACGTTTTGATTCACAAAAAAGCGGTGAAGTAAATAGTAAAGCAAATATAATAACAAGAACCGTTTTTTTGGGAATTTTTTTATGGAATGAAGACTGGTATAATCTGGAATCCATTTTCAAACATGGCTCCTATAGAAGAAGTCGTGCATGTAATATTAGAAGTGCTTGATGAACAGGATTCTGCCATTGATTCGGCACATGCATCTGAACAGGAATCGGTTATTGATTTAGTACAGGCTTCTCCACAGCTTTCTCCACAACCTTTTCCGCAGCCTTCAATTGCACCGTCTGTAAATTGTGCACAACATTCACTGCTTGAATTCTTAAAATAAAAAGTTAATCCAACAATACCAGCTACAGCTACAAGGCCAACAGCAACACCGGTAAGAACGGCAGCTGTCTTCTTTTCTTTCTTTACAGTTGGTTCGTCATTATAGTAATCATCGTTTGTATATTCATCATCATCTGTGTCTTCGTCGTCTTCGATAATGATTTTTGTAGAGGTTGCAGTATCAGAAGAGTCGGCACCGGCTTTAAAAACAGATGCAGAGGAAGGTAAGCCTCCTCCAAAACCCGAAAATGAATAGGTTATCGGTTCGGCAAAAAGCGAAAGCGAAAAACAAAAAATAACTAAAATGGATATAAAACTCTTCTTCATATTTTTATTTTAACCTCATTGATAAAAATTTTCAATTCCTAATATATAACCATCTAAAAGCCGATAAGTAACTATGAAATTGAATAAAAATCACGATATTGTAAGTTTTTTCCTGTTAATTTTGCTTATTATATTCATGGATCCCCTTGTACACGCTCAGGAAAAAGCAGAAAACGCTGAACAAAAAATCGAATATACCGCAAAACAGCTTTCAATGCGTATTAAAGCCGAGGATGTAAGGCTTATTGAAGATCGTGATGATGATGGAAATATCAAGGGTTACCATCTTTATGTACGTAAACTTGCGGGTGTAAATTCAATCCTGCTTACAGAAACAACAAGAGATCCAAGCGGTAAGGCAGATAATTATGCATACCGCGCTATGGAATATAATTCTATAAACGGTGATGAAGTCAGATATCTTGACGGTCAGCCGCTTAATTCCGAAGGTGCAAAATATAGCCTTATTGATTCAACAACAGAACGAACTTCATTTTTTGGTGAATGCTTTCACATTTATATTCCACTGGTATTGCAGTACGGTTATGAATGGGCCAGAAACGGTATTGTAGAAGTTGGAAAAGGAACTTTTATAAATATCCGAACCTTCGAAAAAAAATATGCTGATTATACCGGGGACTATATGGACAGTCCTTTTATGTTTAATCTGGAAACCCGTAAAATTGTAAAGACTCCTGCAGAACCACCTGCAAAAAAAGAACCTGAGCCTGCAATTATTCTTAGTGCCGATTATAATCCTGTTGCCAGCGAAAAATTTTCTGAGCTTTCGGATTTTGTTATTTATTCAAAAGGACCGGAAACAATTGTAGAAGATATTTTGAATATCCTTGAAGATGAAAAAGCGCCGCTTGATGTTGTTTTTGCTATTGACGCCACAGGCAGTATGAAGAACGACATTGATACTTTAAAGAATGATCTTATGCCTGCTCTTATTTCTAAGTTTGAAGGAGTGGAGGGTGTAAGATATGGACTTTTGTTCTATCGTGATTATGGTGATTCCTTTAATTATAAGAGCCTTCCTGTAAAAGTTTTTGCGTTTACAGAAGATATGGCTTCGTTTGATAAAAACCTCAAGTCAATTAAGATTAATGGCAAGGAAGGCGGTGATATTCCGGAAGCTGTATACGAAGCAATTTACGCATCTGCAGAATTCTATAACTGGCGGAACAGTGTTAATAAACAGATTATTCTTATTGGAGATGCCGAACCACATCCAAAGCCAAGAGGTCTTGGAAAATATTCAAAAGAATATGCAATGAATGCGGCTGAGTCTAAAGGTATAAGGGTAAAAGCTATTCTGCTTCCTAATGATTAGTGGTTCTTTTGATTTTCTAATTCTTCGAGCTTTGCAGCCGGAATCTTAGACATATCTAACTGTGCAAGCTTTTTATATGCTGCAGGTAAAGTTCCTGTAACCGAATTATCATAAATCTCTAAAATCTCATCAAGAATTACATAAGCCTTATCATATTTTTTCTGCTTCATATAAAGATGAGCAAGTTCATATCTGGCTTCAATATAAGTATTTGGATCTTCCCCGTAAAGCTCAATAGCCTTTAAAAAATATCGTTCGGCCATTTTGTATTCAGCAGTATCAATAGAATGCTGACCTCTCTGCAAAAGCTGAGGAGCTGTAAGGTCAGAAGGAATTTCTTTTGTTGAGCTGCATGAAACAGCAGATATAGTGAGTGCAAGGCAGATAAATAAAGCCTTAAATAATGTTCTTGTTTTCATAAAAAACATAATACAAAAAAAAATTATAATGAACAAGGTGTGAACAGGGGTTTAAGCAATTACAAAAGAATTGTTTTTTCGATATAATAACTACATATGAAGAAGAATTTTTCTTACTTTTTTGCTGTAGTTTTTTCTGTCTCAATGTTGATTTTTTCATGTGCAGGCACAAGTGGCGCAAAAGCAGATAAAAAACATCCCCAGGCACCTGTTGTAAGGGCTTTTGACGACTGGCAGTATAAAGGTTTTGGCAAGGAATATCCTGAGTGGGCCGAGCTTGCTCTGGAAGGAAAAACAGAAGAACTTCAAAAATATTTTTCGCATGAAGATATGGAGCTTGTGATTGTAACTGCAGAAGGGGTAGACAGCGATATGTGCCGTCATCTTATTGCAGAAAAATCTTACTCCGAAGAAGAAGCCTGGCTTGTAGAAGAAACCTGGGTTAGAAAAACAGATGATAACATGTATGTATATATAAAAATCTTTTTAATGAGGAGATCTTAAAATGAAGGTATTGATAATTGGTGGCGCCGGATACATTGGAAGCCATGTTGTAAAAGAGATGATGAAGGCAGGTCATGAAGTAACTGTTTTTGATAACCTTTCTTCGGGACTTCGCTGCAACCTTTTTCCACAGAACGAATTTATTTACGGAAATATTCTTATTCCTCAGGATCTGGAGGCTGCTTTTGCTAAAGGTTTTGATGCCTTTGTTCATCTTGCGGCTTTTAAAGCTGCTGGTGAAAGTATGATTGCACCAGAAAAATACAGTGTAAACAATATTACAGGAACCCTTAATATTATGAACGCTGCGGTAAAATATGGCTGTAAAAAAATGATTTTTTCTTCTTCGGCAGCTGTCTTTGGTGCTCCAGAATATCTTCCGATTGACGAAGAGCATCCAAAAAATCCCGAAAATTATTATGGTTTTACCAAGCTGGAAATTGAACGCTTTATGGCCTGGTACGATCAATTGAAGGGAATGCGTTTTGCTGCCCTCAGATATTTTAATGCTGCTGGTTATGACCCGGAAGGAGAAATCCGCGGGCTTGAACAAAAGCCTCAGAATCTCCTGCCTCGTGTAATGGAGGTTGCAGCCGGTATGCAGGATAAAATCAGGGTTTTTGGAACAGATTATGATACACGAGATGGAACTTGTATCCGTGATTATGTTCATGTAACGGACTTGGCCCGCGCTCATGTTATGGCTTTGGAATATATTGCAAAAAATGACAAGAGCCTTACTGTAAACCTTGGAACCGAAAAGGGAACCACTGTAAAAGAAATTATTGATGCAGCCCGTCGTATTACAGGAAAACCAATTCCTTCAGAAGATGTAGAACGCCGGCCTGGAGACCCTGCCTGTCTTTATGCAACTTCTAAGCTTGCAAAAGAATTGCTTGGCTGGGAACCAAAATACAGCGATGTAGATACACTGGTAAGCACAACCTGGGAAGTTTACAAATAATACAATTTTAGGACAGAAAAAATGACTCCACAAGAATACCTGGAAAATAAACAAAAAGAAATTGTAGGGTTGGAAAAACTTTTAACTTCTATTCCGGCAATTGCTCCTGAAGGGGAAGGCGACGGCGAAACAAAAAAATGCGATGCACTTGAAGCCTGGCTCAAAAAAAATGGATTTAATCAGATTGAACGTTTTGAAGCTCCGGATTCAAGAGTTTCTTCGGGCAAGAGACCTTCGCTGGTTGTAACAATTCCTGGTAAAGATGATACAAAGCGCATCTGGGTAATGGCTCATATAGATGTTGTTCCTACCGGAGACCTTTCCTTGTGGAAAACAAATCCCTGGGAAGTTGTAGAAAAGGATGGAAAGGTTTTTGGCCGTGGTGTAGAAGATAACCAGCAGGGCTTATGCTCAGCAGCCTTTGCAGCCCTTTATTATCTGGAAAACAAAATTACACCTGCCCATACAGTAAAGCTTCTTTTTGTAGCCGACGAAGAAAACGGAAGCGAATACGGAGTTAAGTGGCTTTTAAAAAACACAAAGCTCTTTAATAAAGCTGATCTTATACTTATTCCGGATGGCGGCGACAGTCAGGGACGTACAATCGAAATTGCAGAAAAAAATCTGCTGTGGCTTAAGGTACATGTAACAGGAAAACAGACTCACGGTTCAAGACCAGACAGTGGAGCTAATGCCTGCCTTGCTGCCTGCGACCTTTCACTTAGACTTCACAAACTGGAAGCTTTTTTTGACAAGAAGGATCCTCTTTTTGCTCCGGATTATTCAACCTTCCAGCCTACCAAGCGTGAAAAAAACGTAGACAGCGTAAATATAATTCCGGGCGAAGACTGGTTTTATATGGACTGCAGAATTCTTCCATGCTATTCACTTAAGACTGTGCTTGACAAAGTAGAAGAATGCATTGCTTGTGTAGAAAAGGAACACGGTGTAAAAATTGAATACGAGTGTCCGCAAAAATCCGAAAGCCCGGCAACTTCAAAAGACTCAGAAGTAGCCCAAAAGCTTGCAAAGTCCATCAAAAAGGTTCATGGAATTGATGCCGACTTTATTGGAATTGGAGGCGGGACTGTTGGAGCCGAATTCCGTAGAGAAGGTTATGATGCAGTTGTATGGAGCACCCTTGATGATCAGGCACACCAGCCGAATGAGTATTGTGTAATAGATAATTTGATTAAAGATGCCCTGACATTAATAGATTTGTGCATGACATCTTAATGCGGTCCCTGAGCCTGTCGAAGGGTGGTCCCTGAGCCTGTCGAAGGGCTACCTTATCTTAAGGAATATTCCAAGAATAGCGCAGGTTACCAGCAGCTGTAAAATCATAAATTTGATTAAAACCTGAGTTGGTGACCAGCCTCTGTTTTTGCGCATATGGTCGTGCAGAGGGAAGCGTATATTTTCAAAAATCTTAATCTTAAAGAATCTGAGCAGAAATACTTTTAAAAGCCCCATTCCACCGTTTATAAAGATGATTGAGCTTGTAGCCAGAATAAGGAATGGGTTTCCGTTAATCATTACACAAACACCAATAAAGTATCCGAGTGCGCGGCTTCCAGCATCTCCCATAAGACATTTGCTTGGGAATGCATTGAGCCAAAGGTATCCCATTACAACTCCTGCCATTGCAAAAACCATAACTGCCCAGTTGGCACCCATAGGAAGGTGAGGAAGCAGAAGGTAGGCAGCAATATCTTTGTGTCCAAGAACAATATAGAACAAAACTCCAAGAGTAATCAGCGCAAGCAGAACAAGTGTTGCAGAAAGTCCGTCCACTCCATCTGTACAGTTTGTTGTGTTTATAGAAGCCCACAACATGATTGTACAAAGAATAATATAAACAGCAGGGTTTACTGCAATTTCATTAGAAGTAAATGGGAGCCAGAATCTTACAATACCATCGGAGGAAGCGTTTTTAAGTCCGTAGTAAAGGATAAAGGCGGTTGCAATGCTTATGATAAGATCCAATGCTCCCTTAAGATATTCTCCCCAGGAGGTTGTACTTCGGTCATCCAGAAAACCTGTAAGCATTGTAAGCCATGTAATTACAATGATTGCAGCGCGCACCCAGTTCATTGGAACCAGAAGAAAACTGATTATAACAAAGATTGTTATAAATACAATTCCCGAACCTGTAGGCTTTCCTTTTGCGGCTTCGGCGTTATCTTTTAAAGTAAACTCTCTTCCACGATCATGAGGGAGCTTGTCGTAAAATTTTGGAATAAGCTTATATGCCAGAAAAAATCCTGTATACATTGCTACTGCAATTAAAACTGCATAAGAAGTAAGGAGTCGTGCAGGACCCCAGAATTGTTGAAGATACTGACCAAGATAGTAAATCATAAAATCCTTCTTTATATATTGTTTAATGACTTATATGAGTCATGCCGGTAAAAATCATCGAAATGAGCTGCTCATTACAGAATTGAATGAGCTCTTCGTCTCTGTCTGTTCCTCCAGGCTGGAGAATTGCTTTTAATCCATGTTCTGCAAGCTTTCTGATTGAATCGTTAAGGTAAACAGGTGCATCGCAAACAAGAACATCTGCCAGAATTTCATCCGAATCTGGATTCTGCGACTTATGTAACATTGCTTCTTCTATTGCTCTGTCTATTGAACGCTGTGGAGATTTTGCTGCCTGCGAAATTCCTACAACAGAGTTGTCTTTAAGCAAAACTGCGCTGTAAGAATGCGAGCCCATTGTGAGGATTGTACCAAAGGCCATCTGGTCTGCAAAAACCTGACCGGGACGGTTCTTTGTCTTAACATTCCAAATATCAAACAAAACCTTATCCTTTGTCTGGAAAAGAAGTCCTCCGTTAATAAGCTCCATTTCATAATCTGCCGTATTTATTTTTGCAGTCTGAACAAGATTGACTGATTTGTCCTTTGAAAGAATTTCTTTTGCGCCTGCGGTAAAGCCCGGAGAAACAACAGAAGTAAAATGACATTTTACAATTTCTTCGGCAACAGATTCATCAATAACAACACTGCTTGCAAAAGTTACTCTTCTGATATTTTCTTTGTCGTAGGTATAAGTCTTTTTAAATGAGTCCAGAACGTTGGTTGAAAGTGAGGCTCCCAGAATTGATTTATTGTATACCGCAAGAGTAAAAACAGTTCCTGTAAGAGGAGTGAACTGAGTTTCGAATTTATAACCATCACAGTTTACGCTTTTTACCGAGAACTGATTTTTAAGATTTGTAGCAAGCATGCTTATCTGTTCCCAGGCAAATGAAATATCCGAAACACTGTTGTAACTCAGCTCCTTTCCTTTCTGCTTCTGGATGGAACTTACAATTCCACCACCGCCGGGGAATCTGTAAAGACATGAGCTTTGATGCTGGTTTGCGCCACCGTAAAGCATAAACTGCTTTTCAAAAGGGTAGGTCAAATATTTCATAAAGTCATTTTCGTCTTTTGAAGTCATGAGGATGGAGCTTGCAATTCCACCGTCAAATGCCGAAACAAGATTCAAAGCCTTGGCTGCAAGTTTAATTCTAAAATCCTGAGAAATGCTGTCGGTCCTTAATTGAATCATTGCTTCTTTATAATCATTTGGATCAGAAAGAATAAGAATATTCTCGTAATTTAAAAATGCATTTCGTAAAAGAGTAGAAACAAAAAAGTTAAACGGCTTGGTAATCGATTTGAACTTTTTTTCGGAAGTAATTACGTGAATGGCAGGTTGTACATTTACACAAAGAATCCCAATTCCTGGATCCTGTACACCAGGTCCTTCCTGTTCTGAATAAAAAGAAGTCGAAATTACTCTTTTAATCAGTGAGGATGTGTCATTCAGGTACAGATTATTTTCTACCAGAGCCGGCTCGCGTTCTACAGGAATTTTTGCTTTTTTAAGAATTTCTTCTGTCCTGTTTGCGCTTAAAATAGTCCAGCCTGCATCCGAAAGAAACTGTGCGAATTCGATAACGCCTTCTGTGTTTTCAACATGAATAATCGCCTGCTTAGCCATATCTATATTCTAACAGATTTTTTTATGTAGTGAAAGACATTTGTTATTTATGTCTTTAGACAAAGGTCTAATCATTTGTTATAATTAAATTTATGGACGAAAATCCGGAATTCTTAACCCAACAGCTCATAACGTATATTGGCAACAAACGAACTCTTCTTCCTTTTATTGGGCAGGCTGTTGCTATTGTAAAAAAGGATTTAAACAAATCAAAAATCAGTTGTGCCGATGTTTTTTCGGGTAGTGGAATTGTTGCCCGTTATTTAAAGCAGTTTTCGTCCAGACTCGTTGTAAATGATTTAGAAAATTATTCCTGCCTTATAAATCGCTGCTATCTTTCAAATTTTGCTTCAATGCCAAAGACAAAACAGGAAGAACTCAAACAGCTTCACGCTTCAATCCTTCAAAAAATTGACCGCCGCATGAAAAAACTCGAG
>JAILBH010000176.1 GCA_024681195.1 Treponema sp. | reverse complement strand
TTGAACACGCTTTGTAATTGCAGTTAAAACTTCATAAGAAATTGTATTACCAATTTTTGCAAGATCTTCTGCCGTATTTAAAGCCCCGCATTCTTTTGGGCCAAAGATAATTGCCTTATCCCAAAGGTGAACATTCTTGTTATCTTTACCAATTTCGACCATACACTGATCCATACATATTCTTCCGCGAACAGGATAGTTTTTTCCGTTTATGGTCACTTCAAGCCCCGGAGAAAAACGTCTTAACAATCCGTCTGCATAGCCTATTGGCAAAACTGCAATGTCTGTATCCTGCTGTGCAGTCCAGGTACGACCATAAGATACAGATTTTCCTTTTGGAAAATGCCTTATGGCTACAACCTTTGTTTCCAAAGCAAGAACAGGTTTTACATCAAAATTCTTATTCTGGGATTTAATATATTCTCTTGTAATCTGATCCGGATAATAGCCGTAAGTAATAATTCCAGGCCTAACCATGTCAAAATGCATTTCCGGATTATTTAAAAGTGCAGCACTGCTTCCGCAAGAACAGATTCCGGGTTCTATTCCTTCTTTTTTTACATTTTCTACTGCCGTTTTAAACTGTGAAAACTGCTCTTTTGTAAAATCCTGATTTGCTTTTTCAAGACTGTCAGAAACGGCAAAATGAGTACACATTCCTCCAAGCTTTAAGTGTGAAGAATTTTCAATTAATTTTGCCTGAATTCCCGCTTCGTTCGGATAACAGCCTATACGCCCCATTCCTGTATCAATAGCAAGATGTACATCAAATTTATTTTTTGCTCCCTGATTTTCACAGTAGCTGTCTGCGGCTTTTATTAAAAGTTTAATATATTCTTCTCCAAAAACAAGAGGAGTAATTTTATATTCAAAAAGGTCCGACATTTCGAACGGAGTGCATATGCTCAAAAGCAGGATATTTGTTTTAATACCCGCATTACGTAATTCAATTGCTTCATCAACCGTAGCAACAGCAAGAAAATCAATTCCTAATTCTTCGGCAAGCTGTGCTGTTACAATAGCATTATGACCATAACCATCGGCCTTAACTGCAACACAAATTTTTACGCCTGGAGCTACGTAATTTTTAATCTGTTCAAGATTGAATTTGAGATTATTCTTATAAAGAATTGCTTTTGTACATCGGTTCATTGTTCCACCCTTAATATAATTTTATGTTTATAACGGAAATTTAGCAATATGTTATTGTAAAAAGTTCTCAATAAATGGTAGAATGTTACATTATGAAAAAATGGATATTGTTTATAAGTACATTATTATTTACAGGCGGATTATTAATCTCCTGCGCGTCGACTTCGTCTGGCACCGAAACTGTTAAAAAATCAAAAAACAAATCAGCAAAAGCAGAGCTTTCTGCTCCAGCGCCAACCGCAGAAGAAATATTCCTTAATCAACTTTCGGGCATTAAAATTGAGTTTACCAAAGCAAGCTTGAAAACAACAAAGAACAAGGCTTTTTCATCTGCTTATGAAATTCTTGTTTCTGATTCATCTGCTGCTCCACTTGAAGGTTTTGAAATTACTGTTTCTTTACCAGAAAGCAAGGATGGTATTAATCTTGTTTATGCTCAAAAGAATTTTACAACCGACGAAAATGGAATTGTTTCCTTTACACCGGATGTTCCAGCTTTTGCTGCAAAGGCACAAATTTATGCCTATCCATCTATTCCAGAGGATTTGAATTTAACTCAGAATGATATGGCAGAATTTACTGCTACAGCAGATTTTATAAGCGAATCTGACGTAGTTGCAAAAGGTGCAATTATGTTTGTTTTTGAATATAACGAAAACGGAAAATCACCAAAGAATTCTTATGATGTTCTTTCTGGTTTAAGAAAAAAAGGAGTTTATCAGATTGGAAATGCGCCGATAAGCGATTCCTCTTATATAACAGCTTCAAAAGAAAAAATTTACAGGGAAAACTACGAATATGTAGGAACTGATTTTGGTTATCTTATTGGAGGAACAGTAACCTTTGCAAATCCTGTAGAAAAAACTGATGAAGGAAATTTTATAGCTCATATGATTGCCAATATGTATGGTATTGATATGAAGACTGGTGCTGTTATTTATGAACAGACAAATGAATATACAAATACTGGAAGTAATTGGAGCAAGGCAGTCGACGGCTGTAGAAAAGAACTTACAGCTTTAGTTGTTGATTCAATTATGAACGGACTTTAATAACAATTGTGAGGATGTATTATGATTTATACAGATACAAGAGACAGCAGTGCAAAAGTTGATTTTAAAACAGCTGTTATGAGCGGAATGAATCAAAAAACAGGAGGACTTTATATTCCTGTAGAATTCCCAAAAATTGATTCTGCCTGGCTCAACAAAGATCCAGCTCCATGCTTTAGAGACATTGCTTTTAATATGGCAAAGCCTTATGTAGAAGGAGAAATTCCTGATACAGACCTTGCTGCAATCATACAGGATGCTTATCCTTTCTCTCCTAAAGTTGCACCTCTTGATAATTCATCTTACATTCTTGAATTGTTCCACGGCCCTACATGCGCCTTTAAAGATTTTGGTGCGCGCTTTATGGCCAGAACAATGTCTTACTTTAACAGAAACGAAGCTACACCACTCCACATTTTAGTTGCAACTTCGGGAGATACAGGTTCTGCTGTTGGAAGCGCCTTCCATGGAGTTCCAGGTCTTGATGTAACAATTCTTTATCCTGATGGAAAAATCAGTCCGCTTCAGGAAAAGCAGCTTTCGACCTTTACCGGAAACGTTCGCGCCCTTAAAGTAAAGGGAACTTTTGATGACTGTCAGAAGCTTGTAAAGACAGCATTTACAGATGACGAACTTCGCGGAAAGCTCAGACTTTCTTCTGCAAACTCAATCAATATTGCACGACTTTTGCCACAGAGCTTTTACTATATGTATGCAGCTTTAATTGTTCGTAACCGTGCAGCACTTCAAAATAAAATTTCTGATCCTTCGATTATTATGGTTGTTCCAAGCGGAAACTTTGGTAACTTGACTTCTGGTCTTATTGCCCGCGAAATGGGTGGACCAATTGCAGGTTTTGTTGCTGCTACAAATACAAACAAAACAATTCCAGATTGGATTGCAACCGGAGATTATAACGCACGTCCTTCTGTAGAAACTTATGCTAATGCAATGGATGTTGGTGCTCCAAGCAACTACGAACGCATTAAGGCAATGTATTCTCTTGAAGAAGTACGCAAGCTTTTTGGCTCTTACTGGCTTGACAATGAAGGAATTATGAAAGCTATTGAAGACTGCCACCGTATGACCGGTTATATTATTGACCCACATGGAGCAATCGGTTACAAGGCATGGAAAGATATTTACCAGGGTGGAATGGAAAAGCTCCTCGCTGGTGAAAAACCAGACATTAATCTTCCTGGTCTTACTCCAAATATTCCTGACTGGGCAAACACAGTTGTTGATAAAAAAGCTGTTGGAGTTATTCTTGAAACTGCAAGTCCAGCAAAGTTTGGTTCAATTGTTACAGAGGCAATTGGTCGCGAACCTCCAATGCCTGGCAGACTTGAAGAAGTTCTTAGACTTCCTGATAATGCAATTCCTATGGAAAATGACTATCAGATGTTTAAGGATTGGTTGATAGCTAATTTATAATTAGTAATACTTAAACACATAGAGGGAGAAATAACAGCCCGCGAGGAAACAGGGCGAAAATGAAGTTTCCTCGCGTTCTGTTATTTCTCTCTCAAATTAATTTAAATTAAAAAAAGACTCCAACCATTCTTTAATGACTGGAGTCTTTTTTTAGTATCCGGGGTCTTAGGGGCGGAGCCCCTAGGCGAAGGGGTGGCGAGCAACAAAGTGCGAGTCAGGGGAAGGCTTTCCCCTACTTATTCCTGGAACCTAAAACCTGGCACCAGGAACCTTCTATTCCCTATCCCCTGAATCCTATTTTACTGCTTCAAAAATGATATCAGCAAGGAAGATAACTGCGAGTACCCAGGTAACAACCGGGATATCTTTTACCTTCTTTCCTGCACACTTAGCAATTACATAAGCAATAATACCGAACATAATACCCTTAGAAATTGAGTATGCGAATGGCATTGTCATGATTGTAATGAATGCAGGGATACCTTCTGTAGGGTCATCAAACTTAATGTCTACTACAGACTTCATCATAAGATAACCTACAAAGATCAAAGCAGGAGCTGTTGCAGCAGATGGAATGAGGAAGAACAGTGGGCTTAAGAAGAGTGACAAAAGGAAGAGTACACCAGTTACAAGTGAAGCAAGACCTGTGCGGGCACCGGCTGCAACACCAGAAGAAGATTCTACGAAAGAAGTAACAGTTGAAGTACCAAGAGCGGCACCTGCTACTGTACCAATAGCGTCTGAAAGAAGAGCGCCCTTTACGTTCAAAACTTCACCCTTTTCATCTTTGAGGTTACCCTGCTCTGCTACACCAAGCAAAGTTCCGATTGTATCAAAGAGATCTGTAAAGAGGAAGGTAAAGAAGATTACAAAGAACTGGCCAAGAACTGCGAATGAGAACTTGCCGGTTACAGAATCCATTACAATTCCCTTAAAGTCAAAGGCAAAAAGATATGGCTTAGAAGGAAGAGAGAATGGTTTAAAGTCTTCTGGAATTGTGGTTACTCCAAATGGAATACCAATTACTGTTGTTATGGCAATACCAATGAGGATGGCGCCAGGAACATTAAGTGTATAGAGGATGATTGTAATAATCAGACCAAGGATTGCAACAATTGCAGTTGCATGTGCCATGTTGAAGTTTACAAATCCGATTGTTGTACCTGTGTCTGTAGAACAGATTCCGGCGTTTACAAGTCCAATAATTGCAATAAAAAGACCAATACCAACGGCTACTGCTTTTTTAAGTCCTTCTGGAATTGAGCGGATAATTGCTTCGCGAACACCGCAGATAGAAAGAATAACAAACAATAAACCTTCGATAAATACTGCAGTAAGGGCAAGCTGCCATGAACAGCCCATTCCCAAAACTACTGTGTAGGTAAAGAATGCGTTGAGACCAAGACCTGGAGCCAAAGCTACCGGGAGATTTGCAACAAAAGCCATAATCAATGTTGCAAGAGCAGCTGCAATTGCAGTTGCTGTAAATACTGGACCCCATTCCATTCCTGAACCGGAAAGGATGCTAGGGTTTACAGCCAGGATGTAAGCCATTGCCAGGAAGGTTGTAATACCACCAATAATTTCTTTACTGATAGTTGTATTTCTTTCCTGAAGCTTAAACAACTTTTCCATATTATTATCCTCCTTTTATGGATAAAGAAAATTATAGAATTCATTATATTACTAATTGCAGGAAAATAAAAGTTTTAAATTTTCAATTTTAGTTGATTCTGATGAGAACGGAATTCCTAATGTTGTAATTTACACAATCCGCAATGTTGATGAA
>JAILBH010000035.1 GCA_024681195.1 Treponema sp. | reverse complement strand
TTCTGACTCGCCAAAAAGCCCCTGGGACTCCTGCTGGAGCGGAATATAAACTGCCTTGCCTGCTTCATAACAAAGACTAAAGCCTAAAATGTTGCAGTTAAAGGTGTCGAGCGAAGTTGTTTCACTGTCGTAGGCGATGAGCTTTTTCTTGTCGCCGGATTTTAAGAAAGCGCTGATATATTTTTCCAGCTCGTCGATTTGAGTGATTGCCTTGTATTTTGATGTGTCGTTTTGTTTTAATTCAATTGATGGAGTTGCAATATTTACTTCTGAAGAAACTTCGAGGGGAAGCGATGTTTTGTTTTCCGATGCTTTTGAATCGGAAACAAAACTCGGTAGCGAAGCGTAACTTGCCCCTCCTAAACTTAGTTCTGCATAACTCTTTGCCACAGCCGGCGCTCCATATGCCATAAGCTTGTCTGCAGCAGCCTTGTAGTTATAGGTAAACGGTTCGGCACCAAGAGCAGCGTCAATTTCTGAGCAGGGAACTGTATCAAAAAGGCGGATGAGCTTCTGGCTAAAGTAGGCATCTTCCTTACCGTCGGCTAGCTTTTGCTGCATGGAGCCTTTAATTTCTGCAATGTGGGCATAAATTCCATCCAGGTCGCCGTAATCGCTAAGTAGTTTGGAGGCTGTTTTTACACCAACTCCGTGAACGCCAGGAACATTATCTGCAGTATCTCCATAAAGGCTCAAAAGGTCGAGCAGCTTTGCAGGAGGAACACCCCATTCGGCCTGGACACCTGCTGCATCGGTAAGCTTCCAGGTCTGGGCACCCGACTCGGGCTTAAGTATTAAGGTTGTATCATTTACCAGCTGCATAAGGTCCTTGTCGCCCGAAAGAATGCGGCATTCCCAGCCCTGATCGGTACATTTTTTTGCAACCGTTGCAATTACATCGTCTGCTTCGTAGCCGTCGCACTGAAGGACTGGTACACCCAGCGCTTCAAGAATATCGCAGATCCACGGAATCTGAGCATGAAGATCATCGGGAGTTTTATTGCGGGTTGCCTTATATTCGGGATACATTTCGTGGCGGAAGGTCTTTGTCTTAGAATCCATTGCCGCAAAAATATAATCCGGCTTGTAGTGTTGAAAAATCCAGTGAAGGTTACGGAAAAAGCCGAAAAGGGCGCTTACATTTTCACCCTTGGAATTGGTAAGCGGGCGGCTTATAAATGCAAAATAGCAGCGGAAAATGAGTCCGTAGCTGTCCAATATATAGATAGTCTTTTTGTTTTCGTTTTTAGCCATGCAGTTATTTTAGCATGAAATATTGGAAGTATAAAGAGTCATTGTTCTTTGAAGCGACTGGTATTGCTGCAGTCTATCGCCTGTGTTTGGTCTTGCAAGCCTTACAATTTCTGCAAGCGGCGAAGCTGCAATCTGGGACTCAAGTTTAGAAAGCTGTGTGTCCAGTTCCGGTCCACCGATTATACATTTTTCTACAGCCTGGTTTATGAGAGTAGTCAAATCCCGCAGATTTGTGTAGAAGGAAGAAATTATGTCATCGTCGCCCTTCGACAAGCTCAGGGACCCCAGTTGCTTCCAATTAATACACGTGCTCCCTGCGGTTTCTGTGCTCCCTGCGGTTCCTGTGGTTCCTGTGGTTCCTGCGGTCCCTGAGCCTGTCGAAGGGGCCTCTGCCACTTCCACCCCCGGAATCTTCATGCTTTTACGGCTTAGTGTCCAGGTTTTTACTTCGGGGCAGGCTGCAATTCGGCTTTCGAACCACCAGGCAAACATTTTCATTCGCGAATCGGTAAGGACAATGTTTCCATCGTAATCTTTAGCGTATTCTGGGTTTGCACCAAAGCGGTAACCACTGTTTTTATTTTGCATAGTACCAAGACGGTTGGAGCTTCCCAAAAAAGTCTGTTCTGCGCTGCTGCCTTTTATGTGAGTCTGGCCTTCCGGATACGACAGATCCAAACCTGCAAGATAAATGTCTGTGGCACCCAGGAGTCTGCAAAGATTCCAGGCACTGCTTGCAACAGAACCACCGGCTCCAAGGTCTCCAAACTCTCCAAGCTTAGATTCAAAATATGAGCTTACAGGAAACATCTCGGAGCATAATAAAATCTTACGGCACTTAAAACGGAAAACTGCAGGATGTACACTCAATGGGCACACAAGAATACTTTCTGGTGATGCAAGTCCTGCAATATGGCGGTGGGCATAATACTGTGGGTCTGTTATTACAATAAAATCCGGTTGAACTCCGGCTTTGAGTAAGGCATGAAGTGCCGTTTCTACACAGACAATGACTGCGTGGGCGGACCAGCTTTTTATTTTTGGTAGAAGCGTTTCTAAAGTTGGACCTGCTGCAACCAGAATAAATTTGCGTGGGGAAGGGGCGGGCGCGGGCCCTCCAGCTGCAACTCCGCCACCAGCTGCAACTCCGCCACCAGCTGCAATCTCTGCAACCTTCCCGCATTCCCTAATATGCCTAAGATTTTTCATGGAGTTTCTTATCCAAAGTTTTTCAAACTTTTTATAGGTTGCGGCATTTATTTCATTTTTACTGCGGTTTCGTTCTATAAGCTCAATTACCGAATCAAAATATGCTCTAGCGTGCTGAATAAAAGAAGGCACAACATAAACATAAGCTGCCGAAACTCCGGAATTGCCGGTATTAACACTGCTGCCTTCCAAAAGCCCCATCAATGAATCTGCAGGACAGCCCACAGCAATTACAAGCTGCTCCACCGCAAAGACCTGGCTCCAGTCAATGTAATACATTGCTCCAAAAAAGTGATACGGATCCGGCTCAACAAGCACAAGCCTTTTTACGGGGCAGGGAGCCACAGACTTTACCATAAGCTGTGCAAGCGAACAAAACTGCCAGCCAAGCCCCGCTCCCATAAAAATAACAGTTTCCTTATTCTTTGCCGCAAGCTGTCCGGCTGCCGAAACAGCTTCCCGCTCAGGATTATATGAAGAATGCAAAAGCATGTTTTCTATCTGTGCAGTAAGGCTCCCGTTTTTTGCAGGCATTACATTCCAGAACGAAAAAATCCCCTTTCTATCACCATCAGCAGAAATTTCTTCTATTATATTCTTATACAAATCTGCCAGTGCGGGAAACCTTTCTTTAAAAGCCTGAATGTTTTTATTCCAGATAGAGTTCAATTACCGTATTCTCCGTCAAAGGAGTGCCTGCTTCTGGAGTCTGGCTTGTTACCCAGCCGCTTCCATGAATTATAAGCTTTCCCTTTGCCTGTTCCATAAGCGGCAAGAGCTCTTTTTTAGAGCAGCCCGTAAAGTCTGGAACAAAATTATTCATCGAAATATCCTTAGAATTTGGAATTGTAATTACACCATTATGTTCAACAGAAGAAGCCTTTCCACGGCTCATTCCCATATAGTCAATGATTGTATCTGCAGCCTCTGCAATTACAGGAGCAACAATTCGTCCACCGTAAGTTTCGCCCTTAGCTTTTTCTACTACTATGTAAAGAACAATCTCGGGATCAACAACAGGGAAGATTGCAAGACAGCTGGAAAGAAAGTCTGTTTCGCTGTAGCCGCCGTTTACCTTATCTGCCATCTGCGCAGTACCGGTTTTTACACCAATAGCAACATCCCCAATATTTGCGCGGGAACCGGTACCAGTTGTAGCAGTAGTTTCCATACAGCTCAAAACATATTCAGCAGTAGATTCTTTAAATACTCTGTCCTTATATTCAGGAGTATGCTCGTAAAGTACAGAGCCTTCTTTATCAGTAATTTTATGAATAACAGAAAGCTTTACAGGAACTCCTCCGTTTGCAATTGCCGTAGCTGCCTGAACCATCTGCAGGGCACTAACACTTATTTCCTGACCAATTGCAATTGTTGGCTTAGAACGTGCAGACCAGGTTTTATTATCCGGGTCTTTTACAACTCCGGCTGTTTCTCCGGAAAGCTCAATTCCGGTTTTACGTCCAAAGCCAAGCTGACGTATTCTTGCAATAAATGTATCTTCACTAACTCTGTCACTAATCTGACCAAGAACATCGTTACAGGAATACTTTAATCCTTCGCGTGGAGTAAGCCAGCCATGGTGTTCAAGACATTTAATTCTTATAGTTTCTCCACCTTTAATCTTGTGCTCGTAAACTCCATCACAAAGGAAGCTGTCATTAGGATTAATTCCGCCTTCATCATAAACAATACCAAGCGTAAAAATCTTAAATACAGAACCAGGTTCGTAAGCATCGTTTGCAGGCTTGTTCTGTTTTTCTACAAGCGGAGCACTTCCATATTCATTAAGGTTTGCTGCAGGAAGACTTATATATGTAAGGATTTCTCCGGTGCGTGAGTCTGCAGCAAGGAGCATCATGCTTTCGGCCTGAGTATTTTCCATAGTTTTATATGCAATCTGCTCAAGCTTATACTGAAGGTTAGAATCAATTGTAAGATAAATGTTTTTTCCCTGTTCAGGAGTTTCAAGAGTTTTGTCAATTTCGGGACTCAAAATGCCCTGCTGCGAAAATTCAATTCCTGCAAGACCGGTTCCTTCATCACCCATATAACCAATCAAATGAGAAGCCAGCGCTCCGTTAGGATAAACTCGTCCGGGAAGCTTTTCGTAATTAATATAGTTGTAGCTGCATTCCTTGGCGCGAACAGAAATATCTTCATACTCTGCCTGAGTAGCCTTCTTTTTTAAGATAACATAATCGCGTCTGTTTTCAATCTTTTCATAAAGCTCTTCTTCCGAAAGCCCGAATACAGCCGCCATGTTTTTGCTGAACGTCTCGGGATTTTTAATATCCTTTGAACTAACGCCAATTCTGTAAAAGTTAGTCTGAACTGCAAGTGGAAAGCCCGCTCTGTCTACAATAGAACCGCGTTCAATATCGGGTATATTCTGTGCCTTAGGAGCAACCGGCTGCATGGCAAGTCTAAGATAAGCAACAAGGATTGCAATGACAAGAATACCTGCAAAAGAGAAAAAAATGATTAGTCTTCGCTGCTTAAAAAAAGAATTCAAATTATCCCACCCTTACATCTAAACTATACCTTTATTTTTACCGATAGACAAGTATGGAAATAATCAGTTTTGTACAACAATCCAAAAAAAAGAGCAGAATTACCTTTCCAATAAGGCAAAAAAGCTATAAATCTGTTGCTTACGCATATACTTACCCTTCCGAAAAACATATTTTTAAAGCCGGCAGGGTTCAAAGCAGTTTAACAGTAAAAGATATATTTGCAGCAATAGGGCAGGGCCTTACAAATTTTGGTGAGCTTTGCATCAAAAATCTTAAGACAATTGTTATTTCCATTTTTGTTATTGTTGGCTGCATTGGTGTTGCCGCAGCTGCAATCTTTACAACAAATTATTTACTGTCTCACACAAAAGCAATTACCATAAATGATGTAGAAGCCTTTGATATTGCAAATCTTGATAAGTTTATGTCGGCCTTTGCGTTGGAAACAACTACAGAGGTTGATGAAAACGGACTCATTATTGGAGAAGATTCTTCTATTAATGTAAGCGCACTTTCGCAGCCTGTTGAATATCAGACCTATACAGTAAAGAGCGGAGACACAATAAGCGGAATTGCAATTAAGTTCGGGCTCAAAAATATTTCGACTCTCATTTCGGTAAATGATATTGGCAATGTAAGAACACTTGCTGCCGGCCAGAAGCTCAAGATTCCATCTATTGACGGCATTGTATACACCGTAAAAAGCGGCGACAGCCTAAGTTCAATTGCCACCGCAAATAAAGTAAAGCTCGAAACTCTGCTTGATATAAATGAGCTTACAAGCGAAACCTTAACTGCAGGTCAGGTGCTTTTCCTTCCTGGAGTTGGACTTGATCAAAAGACCCTGCAGTCACGCATGGGTGAACTGTTTATTCTGCCAATAAGTGCAAGCTTCAGATGGAGCAGTCCATACGGCTGGCGTGCAGATCCATTTACAGGAGTTCAGTCTTTCCATACAGGAACCGACATGGCTTGTCCGGAAGGAACTCCTATCCTTGCTGCAATGAGCGGTAAGATTGCCGAAGTTGGAAACAACCGTACTTACGGAAACTATATAATCATAAATCACGGTAACGGCTACCAGACTGTTTATGCGCATATGTCAAAAACAATTGCCAAAAAAGGGCAGTGGGTTAGTCAGGGAACTAAGATTGGTCTTGTAGGTTCTACAGGCTATTCAACAGGCCCGCATCTGCATTTTATGGTTTACAAAAACGGAAATAGAATAGACCCTATGACGGTACTTAAAAAATAGGTGAAAAAGATGTATGATATCTGTGTATGCAAAGGGTGCGGCCGCACTCTAGAAAAGAAATTTCTTTATTGCCCATGGTGTGGCTATTCCAGGGTTTCGCACGATGAAGAATCTCTTGATGTGCTGTTTAATCAGTATGAAGAGAACCGCAAAGAGTTGAGACGCCGGCAGCTGTACGAAATGGAGCGAGAACTTGAGGATCTGGAAGATGAACTTTCTGTCCTTGTATTAAGCTCTCAGATGCATAAGTAAAGAGCGTCAGGAGTATGAATATGAAAAAGATACTGTCGGGAATTTTGTTTTCATTGTTTCTTGTAATGCCTGCTACGGCAAAAATTTCCTTTGGAACATTCGACCTTAACCAGAACGACGAGGTCCTGTTCGCCGTTAAGCAGAATATGGCAGGAACAAGCTCCTACAGTTCTCTTTTTTATTCAAAGCTCAAGAACGGCGAAAGCTCCGGAACTCCAGATTTGCTTACCTGCTACCCCGAGCAGATGGAGCTTTTGGAAGAAGGCAATGTCCTTCAGCTTCGTAACCGTTATGGAACAGCTAGATACAATTCAAAAGCAGATTCCTTTGAATGGGTAGAGCGTGCATCAGGCATTCCTGTAAACTCTCTTCCTGTTTCTCCTTATTCAATCAGCTCCGACGGAAAGTGGCTGGTTAAAATAGAAAAATATTCCCTTTCTACAGGAACCCTTTTAATTCAGAATGTGCAGACAGGAAAATCTGCCGTATTATGTGAATCAGTACGCCAGAGCTACAAAAGCCTTCCTGTAAAATGGTCACCGGACGGAACAATCTTAATTTACGAAAAAGACGGAGACTTATATTTTTGTAATCCAGAAGCAGTTTTGCGCAAGGTAGAGATGGACGAAAAATACCGCAAAATTGGACGCGGAACAATTAATGCCGTAAACTGGGCTTCCGAAAAATATCTTATTTATATTGATGATTACCTTGTTTATCAGATAAACGCAAAAGAACTTTATACACTTGGACTTTATTCAGGCGTAATAGGGCAGGGAAAAGCAATCGGCCGACTCCCTTCTCAGTTTAATTCTGCAACAGACAGATTCAGCGTAAACTCACTGGCAAATTCCTTTGTTATTGTTCAGAATAACCGCCTCTTTACATATCTTAAGCTTCAAAACCAGAATTATTCGTGTGATTATATGGATGTAATTTATTCACGCCCATATACCGATTCTGCTGCATCCCTTGTTGATTATTTTATTTTCTGGGATTCATCGGATCAGCCTGTTTTGTGGCTCGAAAAGCTTCCGTACAATGGCAGCCGTGAAAAAGGAGCAGTTTACAAGCTTGGTTCCAAAACCGTTCAAGTGCTCGAAATTGAAGATTCTGGAAAGCCGTTTATTTCTCCAGATAAAACCAAGGTAGCATTCTACGCAGGGGCTGCAATCTATGTTTATGATATAAACACCTGGCAGCGCACCGCAGAGCTTTTGGGAGAAAAAATTGTTTCTGCAATCTGGCTCAACCGTAATACAATTTATGTTGGTGGAGAAAAATCCCTTCGCCGCTGGAATCTTCTTTCTAACACAAATGAAGTAATTATGCTTTCTTCTGCCGTAAGCGGTTACTGGGAAGGCACAGACGGAACTATTGTTGCAGATACAGGCTCGCAGAATTTCTACAGATACAATTCCGAAAAACGAACCTGGAAAAAAACTTCTGTTGCAAATGCAGATGCCCAGAGTCAGAATGGCCGCTATAGAATTTTTGAAGGAACAACCGCCAACGGCCAGTACGAAAATGCCCTTTATATCAGAACCTTAAGCAAAAAAGCCGTTACAAAACCAATGTATAAAGAAAGTGTAGAAAAAACTCCGGCTCCAAAAAAGGTAGCTCTTGTTTTTGATGCCTACGACAATGCCGACGGACTTTCAGAAATCCTTTCGGTTTTGCGTAAATACAATGTTTCGGGCACCTTCTTTATAAATGGTGAATTTATCCGCCGTTACCCTGCAGAAACAAAACAGATTGTTTTGAACGGTTATCAGACAGCTTCCATGTTCTTTTCTCAGACAGATTTAGTAAACAATCCTTTTGTTGTAGATGAAGAATTTATCCGCCGTGGACTTGCCCGCAACGAAGATGAATTTTACAACTGCACCGGAAAAGAACTTTCTCTTTACTGGCACGGACCATATTATTCAGTAAATAACGACATCATAAAATACAGCGCAACCGCCGGTTATACAACCATTGTTTCTTACAGCAAACTCAATGATTCAGAACTGCTTCCAAAGGACACAAGCCCGGAACAGATTATTCAGGATTACTGCAACACTCTTTCAAAGCTTGGAGGAGGGGTTGTTCCTGTTTCTGTAGGCTTTGCCCAGGGTAATAGAACTGAACCTCTTTACAACTACTTAGACCTGCTTATCTGTGCTCTGCTTGATTCGGGTTTTGAATTTGTAGATATTCAGGAATTGTAAAAAATACTAGATTTCTTCTATATATGATGTTATAATTTTTATTATTTAACATTTTAAAAAGTTTTGTTGTAACACTACATTTTAAAGGAGAGGTTTATTATGACAAAACGCTCATTTATTTTTTCTTCTGCTTTAGTTTTTGCTTTTTCACTTTTACTTACTGCCTGCGAAGGCTTTTTTACAAATAACGATCTTGACGAGAAAATTCGTGCTGCCATTGACTACGCACATGCACCAACATCTTCCTTCTTTATTTCTGCCGACGCAAGTGCCGGTACAATTACTCCTATAGGAAAAATTTCATACAAACCAACTGACTATCAGAATATAAAGTTTAAAATAAAACCCGAATACGAATTTATCCGCTGGAACTTCCGCTACGAAGAAATTCAGAGCGGCGAAAAATATACAAAACAGATAACCAATCCTGACTGGTGGAAAGATTACATAGACATAGTAAGCGAAGAAATAAGTGAACCCGCTTCCACCGGAGAAATAACATACACCCTGCAGATTCAGTTCAAAAAGCCCGAAGAAAACATGCTTATTGAGCCGGTGTGTGCATTAAAGCCGGAAGTAAAAAGCTTTTTACCGGAATATAGAATGGATGGTGTAAGCCGTGAATCTCAAATCTCAGTTGTTTTTAATAGTGACATTAACACCGATACTATTTTCTTTAGTCTGGAAGAAATTAATGCAATTTCAAATACTTCTGCTGTTCTTAAAAATGATAAGAATCAAATCTATGGCTATGAAAAGGATGAAAAAAGATTTTTTAAGAATATAGAAATTCTTTTGGGCTCTGCAAATGTAAATGTAAACGACTGTTATGGTGATTTTTCTTACAGACAGGATATTAAAACTCTTTTTATATCAGCCAAAAAGCCGGTAGAAATTGTTGGATCTGTTGTAGAAGTAAAGGTTCATTTTACAGACGGCATAACTAACACTGATGGTGCGAAGATGTCTGATGCCACCAGAATCTTCTGTGTTAATAAATCTACAAATAAAAAGGTAGACTTAGATATTAAATATAATGATAATCAGCCTGTGCAACATAGTCAGCTTGATGCCTTTGTTGACCAGCAGATTATTTTCCCTCAGGATAGCAGTCTACAATTTCTTTATTGGGACGTCACAGCAAATAGTCAGGAGTCTAAAGAGAAAATTACTATTTATGATGAGTCTGATAAATCTGAAAAAATGACTTTCTGTGCAAATGATGTAATTCTTCCTTCAGAGGGAGTAAAAATTACAGCAGTATATAAAAAACGACCTGCCGTTGCTACAAATGGTTTTTCTCCCCAAGATGCAACTGGCGGAGTAGAAAAAGATTCTACAATTGCTATTACCTTTGATCAGGAAATAAACCTTCAAAGCTTTATAGACGGATATAAAATCAGCAGTAATGGTTTTGATATAAAGGACAATTTTGCAACTCCTGTTCTGGATGCAACAGACAATACAAAAGTAATTATCAATTGTCTTACTCCACTAGTGGTTGATAAAGATACCACTGTAAAAATTACAGTAACAATTCCTGCAGGTCTTTTTTATACAGCTAATGTAAATGGAACTAACTATAACATAGAAGCAGGGCAGGAAGTTTCCTATTCTTATAAAATTAATTCCAATACCAGTGACAAATCACATATTCAATTTGAAGTAGATACCTCAAAAATAACGGCAAGTGGAATTAAAGCTTCTACGGAATACAATACCGATGATACTTTTTCTGTAACAATTACGGAAAAAGGCGGCTATCAGTTTACCGGCTGGTCTGTAAGTCATGATTCAGATAAAATTCAAATCGAACAGTCAGATACAAAACCTGGACTTTATAAATTTTCTTTAAAAGGAAAATGTGGTTCTTCTTCAACTCCAGTAAGAATTATTCCTGTCGCAAAGGAACGTTTAAGAGTAAAGAAAATTACACCGGCAAAAGTAAGTACAGGTGTTCCTTGTGACTCTTCTATAGAAATATACTTTAATCATGCACCAGGAATAGAGCTTTGCCGTCAGAAAATTGGAATTATTTGTAACGGGGTTAATGTAAAATCCAGTTTCCCGACAGAAAATTGGACTATTTCTGACGTTCAGGAAACAGACGGTTACAAGCTTTCAATTCCGGCAGATTCAAATAATAGAATTAATGTTACCGGTACTAGTACCGTAGAAGTTTTCTTTGATAATAATTTTTATTATAAAGATGGAACAGAGAATATTTATTATGGTGGTTCAGGCTATTCTTATACCTATACAATTAATGCCGAAACCAATGATAAAACAACTCTGGCTTTTGGAGCCGTAACAGCCGAAGGTTCCCTTGCAGATTCTATTAATGGAAACTACAGTATAGGAAAAACTCTGGACTTGAACTTTGCTCCATCAGATGATTACGAATTCCTATATTGGTATACAAACGATAATACAAATTCAATTGTTACTATTGCCGATAGATTCCAGCAGAATACCAGAGTTACTGCAAATAAAGTTGGTAATGTAACTTTATATGCAAAGTGTGCTCCAAAATTACAGGTTACTTCTTTTTCTCCTGCTTCCGGAACAGCTCAACAAAAAGATAGTAATATTGTAATAGGCTTTAATAAAAATTCTTTAAATAAAAATAATTTTGCAGCTTCCATTACCATTAGTATGGATGGAACTCCTTTAACAGAAAATTTTAAGGCTGCTGCATTATCAGGTTTCACAGTTACCTTTGAAGCAAATCAGGCAAAACGCATTCAGTTAAGCGGTTCAAAAACAGTTAGTGTAACTTTGCAAAATGATTTATTTTATGAATATACAGATGATGTAATTACTACACCAAAACGAATCTACATGAAAGAAGCACAGATTAAGACTTACACAATAGATGAATCTACAATAGATAAAGCCACAGTTCAGGTAACAAATGGAAATAGCTCTGCGGGTACAATAAAAGATGATGATGCTGGAACAAACTTTACGACAACTGCTACAGCATACAGTAAAGACCAGACCTTTACCTTAAATTATGACCTTAATTCTGCTTATGAGTTTATAAACTGGACAGTTACAAGTTCTTCTGGTTCTACAGCTGCAAATAATGTCAGACTTTCAAGCACCACAAGTCCAACCACAACAGTAACAATAATTGGTTCTGCAACTGGAACCGCTACAATTAAGGCAAATGTTGTTGAAAAATTAAAGGTTTCTTCATTTAAAATTACGAATAATTCAGGTACTATTACACCTGTTACTGGAACAGTATATCCAAAGGATTGTAATATTGTTATAGAGTTTAGTCAGACCCCTTCAAATGTAAATAATGTAAAGAATAATATTGATATTATATGTAACGGCCAGAGTGTAAGCGGTTACTTTACTCCGAGTCTCTCAAGTAAAACAATTACATACACAGCTAATTCAAATAAAATTCCTGTAACATCTACAAGCACTGTTTATGTAACAATTAAGGATGGTATATATTACACTTCTAGTGGTAAAACCGTTTATATGGCTAACCAGCAGGAATATACTTATCAGATAGATAAAACAACAAGAACAAAAGCTTCTGTAAAAATTTCTTGTGACAGTTCATACGGAACTATCAAGAACGCAGATGGTACAAGTTTTACAACTGGTACAGCTTCTTATGATATTGATGAAAATCTAAATCTTCAGTTTATTCCAAACGATGATTATGAATTTGTTTATTGGAAAATAACACCACAGAGTGGATATCCATCTTGTGCTAATAATGTTTCTGTACAATATCTGGAGTCTCCAAATACTACGATAGAAGTAAAAGCAGCAAACTCTGGTACAGTAACAATTGAGCCTGTTTGTGCACAAAAACTAAAAATTACATCGGTAAAAATAAATAATCAGGATTATTATCCTGTAACAGTTTATGAAAAGGATTCGCCGGTTACTATAACGTTTAATGAAAAGATAAGTACAGCCAATCTTTTTAACAAGATTAAACTGTCTTTCCAGAACAAAACTAACGTGGTTTCGGCTTCCGATACTTCAAAATATTTTACATTCAACGAAAGCGGCGACTCTTACAGCACGGTTACGTTTACCCCTGTTACCGCAAAATTCCTTAATGTAACAGATAAAGATCTCGTATTCATTTCTGCTGCCAGGGACATTTATTATAATTACACATATACTATTAACGGTACAAGTAAGACAAAACAAATTACAATGGCAAGTACTTACGATGAGTATTATCAGGTAAGTTATGAGTCTGTAAAAAAGTTTAAGATTAGTAAAGCGGTTTATGAGCATACTGCTTCCGGACAGACAGAGTCAACAAATTCAGAAGCTGTTAAACTTATTACAATAAAACCTGAGCGCGAAGACGGTCTTTATAATTACGGTGAAAATATTACGGTGTCATTCCCATGGGATTCTCAAACCTATTATAAGGTTTTTGATAACGGAACAAATACGGATGTTCAGAAAAAGGGATGGCTTCTTAGAAAGTATTCCCCAAATGATAATGTTAGTAGTTTCACTGGAAAGATTTTATCAACTAATGACTCTAATAATTACTACTGGGCTACATTCCAAATTTATACCGCCAGAACTGACAGTAGAACTGCCACAACTAGCCCACAGACAATGAAACTGATCTATAATATAGCAGCAAAGCCTGAATTAAAAGCCATTGAGCCTATGACAACTAGAGAGGAACAAACTTTCACCTGTGACACTCCTATAGTTATGAGTTTTACGCATCCAGTGGATAAGAGTACCGTCCATTTTGGAAGTCTGGATTATCAGGGTAACGACTATCTGGAAAACAACCTCTGGATTTGTGTTCCGGTGGACGAAAATGGTAAGTATGTGCCAAACGGAAAGATTTGGAATGGTTTTAGGGATATTACAGAATATTATGATTTGGACACAACGGAAGGTGGAGATAAGTCGCTTGTCATAAGACCAAAGATTAGTATTTTGAATTTGTTCCCAGAGTTTGGCAAGGAAGAAATAACCGTATACCTGATGATGGATGAAGGCTGGTGCGGAAATACAATACTTACCTCAAGCGAAAAACCTTCTGGTGTTTTAAGTTCGAACTATGCACTGTATACCGCCTACAAGAAGTTATTTTACGAAGTTCCTGCTCAACTTAAAGACAAAATAACAACATACGAAATGTGCGATTTTTTTGACTGTGACTCCGACAAAATAAGCGAGGCCTTTAAGTTTGCTGCAATGGGTGAACAATATTGTGATACGCAATTCTGGATTGTTCCACTCACAATTTCTTCCTCAATATCTAATCCAAGAATGCAGGTAAGTTCAATGACAGTGAAGTTTAGCGATAAATCTTCTAATGTTAGTGAAAATGTTAGATTAAATACTTTAGATGACCTTAATGCCAATAAAAAGGCTATAAGTAATCAGTCTATGTATGTGTATATTACTCCAGATGAAGATGTAAGAGGAAACTGGTCTTCAGAGGATTTTACAATACCGGTGTATGTGGATATAGAAGTTACTCAGTACACGTCTTACAATAAATCAACTCAAACCATTACAAATCCTTCAAATTTCGCGATAAATAATGGAATGGCTGTAACATATAAAGCAGGTACTAATTTTACACTTGACCCTTATGGAGGTTACCTAGGATCAGGTATGATTATGGATGTTATAAACTTTTCAAACTTTGGTTTTTCCACGACAGACCCTACAAACTATGCTGTTTTACAAATGAATATTAAAGTGTCTTCTCCAATATACCAGTATCCTTTCCAAAAGACGTATTATGTATTATACGGAGCGTTGTAGGTGAATTTAATTAATTAATGCTTAATAAGGCATATAATGTAGTTCGCAGGAACGGTGAGAGGAGATGGTATGCTTAAGACGTATCTTTGATCTGTTCCTGCAAATCAAGAACTTTTTCGAGAGGGAGACCTTTGGCAAAATAAAATAGTTGTTACACAGAAACTACATAACTTTCATTATAATATGGAATCAATTCATCATATGTAAGGAAAAGCATATTTTCAGATTTTGCCTGGCAAATAAGCATACGGTCAAAAGGGCTTTGTGTGGGTGAGGAGCATTTGATAAATAAGTTAAAGTATTAAGTAAAGTAATTGGATTTGAGAGTAATGGTAGAAAAACTATATTTGATGATCTCCTGTTAAAAACCAAACTAAAATATGTGCATCTAATATTAAACGCATTTTAAACTCCAAAAGCTGCTGCTATTTCATCATCATATAAATTTATATTATCAAGCAGCCTGTTTTTTATTGTATGAATGTGGATTGCCACGGCCTGCGGCCTCGCAATGACGGAGGCGGCGGACTGGTAATGACGGAGAAAGTGCTTATGCTTCCGCCGATACCCGTACTACATCCTTTACGATTTCTTTTACCTGTTCAATTGTAATGTTTTGTGACTTGGCTATGATTTCGATAGGAACACCATTTGAATAGTAGGCTTTTGCATTTTTTATAGCATTTGCTTGCTGCCCATCTTCAAATGCTTCCTGTTTTTTTACGGCAATGTCATCTTTGTAACTGTACTTAGCACATAACATATTTATGACCTCCCGCGATTTTCGATCCAGGTAATCTGTAAGGATTCCCTGTTCCATCGCTATCTCGATTGCCTTCTTAAAAGACTTTTTTGGTAAAAGTCTGTTGAAATTCTGTTCGACAATTTCTATAAACAAACAATACTGCTTTAGTATATCGCACTTTTTGACAATCGGCAACAAATTTGGATCAGTGCAATTTTTCACTTTTACAACAAGTTCAAGTTTACAGTTGTCTTTTGTGTAAAATGCATCAGATAATCGCAGTTCCTGTTCTGCCGGCTGCGGTTTCTTTCCGACATACACGACATAAAAATCTGGATTAGGAATCTTTTGAACCTTTTCAGCATAACGTGCTTTTACAGGAATAATTCCTTCATAAATGCGTGTTACATATTCAAGACAACGAAAAGGCATATTCTCATTTACTGTAGACTGATGTTCGACAAGTACTATAAGCTTTCCGTTAATTTCCCAGCTTACATCATTATTGAATGTCTTATAGAGTGCCTGTTCAATAATTTTGCGTTCCAGTTCAACCTCGTTGAGTTTGTAGTCATTTCCCGAGAGTGCATTGTACAGTTCAAGAAAGTTTTTCTTTCCGTCCCTGTCACTTCCGAATAAATCCGTAAAAACGGAATCCTTGTACTTTCTATTCCATAATGCCATAGTTGGCCTCCTCATAGTTTATGTTCAAGAGCATACAGCCCCAGCGAGATTTTTTTCTCTATATAGTTAATGTGTTAAAAAATGAGAAAATGGGAAGTTTTTTTTTAAAATTTCCAAAAAAAGTTGAAAAATGGGAAATTTACCTGGTATAAAACAGGCTGCCGCCCAATCCTATAAAAAGATTGCGCGACAGCCTGTTTTTTTAGTATAATATTCTAAGTTTAACAATTTGGGGTAATGTGATGTCTTTAGACAAAATGCGCAACATCGGCATAATGGCGCATATTGATGCCGGAAAAACTACTACTACAGAACGTATTCTTTATTACACAGGAAAAATTCATAAAATTGGCGAAATTGATGATGGTCAGGCAACTATGGACTGGATGCAGCAGGAGCAGGAGCGTGGAATCACAATCTGTTCGGCTGCTACTACAACCTGGTGGCGCGAGCATCAGATTAATATTATTGATACACCGGGCCATGTAGACTTTACTGCCGAGGTTGAACGTTCTCTTCGTGTTCTTGACGGAGCTGTTGCTGTAATCTGTGCTGTTGACGGGGTTCAGCCACAGACAGAAACTGTATGGAAGCAGGCAGATGAATTTAATGTTCCTCGTCTTTGTTTTATGAACAAGATGGACCGCATTGGTGCAGACTTTTTTGGTTCAATGAATGATGTTCATGAAAAGTTTGGGGTAGAGTGCCTTGCTCTTCAGCTTCCTATTGGTCAGGGTGCCGAATTTGAAGGAGTAATTGATCTTCTTAAAATGAAGGAGCTGCGCTGGGCTACCGAAGACGAAGGAGAAACTATTACCGAATGCGAAATTGATGCCTCCCGTATTGCACAAGCCAATGAATGGCACGAAAAGCTTGTAGAAACAGTTGCCGGAAGTGACGACACTTTAATGGAACTCTATCTTGATGGAAAAGAAATTTCTACAGACCAGCTCAAAGCTGCAATCCGTAAGGGGACAATCAGCCAGACCTTTGTTCCTTTTGTAATGGGTAGTGCCCGCCACAATCAGGGAGTTCAGCCGCTTATTGATGCCATTGTAGATTATCTTCCTTGTCCGACCGATGTGCCTCCAGCAAAAGGCCTGCGTCAGAAAAAAGATGTTACAGAAGAAGTTGATGTACCTTGCGACGCAACTAAAATGCCGCTTGGTCTTGTTTTTAAAATTCAGTATGACAGAGAAATGGGACCTTTGTGCTATGTCCGAATGTATTCTGGTAAAATTCAAAACGGAATTCAGATTTACAATATCAATAAAAAGAAGCGCGAGCGTGTAAACAGAATCTTACGTATGCATGCCGATAAGTCAGAAGCTACCGACAGCCTTTCTGCCGGAGACATTGCCGTTTTCATAGGTCTTAAGCTTGCCCAGACAGGAGACACTATTGGAACAGAAGCTTTTCCTGTTTTGCTTGAACAGCCGGTTTTCCCTCAGCCTGTAATTTCTGTTGCGCTTGAACCGGAAAGCATGAGCGAAAAAGACAAGATGACCGAAACTCTGGAAATTTTGTCACGCGAAGATCCAACCTTTACTTCACACGAAGATGCAGAAACCGGTCAGCTTATTATTAGCGGAATGGGTGAACTCCATCTTGATGTACTTGTTACCCGCATGCGTGATGATTTTGGTGTTAAGTGTAATGTTGGTGCTCCTCAGGTTACTTACCGCGAATCTGTTAGCGGAAGTGGCCAGGCAACCGAAGAATACAGCCGTGTTCTTGCAGGCAAAGAAAATACTGCCGGTCTTACAATCACTGTAGAAAAACGCGAAAAAGGCGAGGGCAATTCAGTTGAGATTACCTGTCGCTATGCAGAAATTCCGGAAGAAATTATTCAGGCAATCCGCGACGGCTTTAAGAACGCTTTGGATTCGGGCATAAACTACGGTTACCCGTGTACAGAAGTTGGTGTAAAGGTAACAAATATTGTTTACAACGAATTAACTTCTACACCTTTTGCATTTGAAGCCTGTGCAGCTCAGGTTTTTGACAAGGCTTGTAATGCAGCAGGCCCTGAAATCTTAGAGCCTGTTATGAATGTAGATATTTCCTGTCCTAAGGAATTTGTTGGACCTGCTTCGAGCCAGCTCAGTCAGCGTGGCGGCAGCATTATGGGCCAGGATTCAAAGCCAACAGGAGATGTAATTCACGCACAGGCTCCAATGGCAAACATGTTTGGATTTACAACAAACCTGCGTTCAGCAACTCAAGGCCGCGCAAGCTTTAGCATGGAGTTCAGTCATTTCCAGATTAAAGTTGGTGGACTTGGTTCATACTAGGAGGCATATATGGGACTTATTAAAGCAATTTTTGGTGCAGCAGGCGGCATTCTTGCAGACCAGTGGAAGGAATACTTTTACTGCGACGCACTTCCAGCCGATGTAATTTGTGCCCGTGGTCATAAAAAGACAAGCGGCCGCTCTTCCAATACAAAGGGCGATGACAACATTATTACCCAAGGCTCCGTAATTGCAGTTGCAGACGGACAGTGTATGCTCATAGTAGAGCAGGGTAAGGTTGTAGATGTGTGTGCAGAGCCTGGCGAATATAAGTTTGATGCCTCTACAGAACCAAGCGTTTTTGCAGGCAGCTTTGGTCAGGGCCTTGCCGACTCCTTTAAAAACATTGGCAAACGTTTTACCTTTGGAGGTGAGGCTCCAAAAACTCAGAGAGTCTACTATATAAATACAAAGGAAATTATGGGCAACAAGTACGGAACTCCTAATCCAGTTCCGTTTCGAGTTGTAGACCAGAGAGCAGGAATAGACATTGATGTTTCTGTTTCCTGCTTTGGTGAATACAGCTACAAGGTTGTTGATCCTGTAGTATTTTATACAAATGTCTGCGGCAACGTAGAAGAAGAATTTAAGCGCGAAAATTTAGAAGGTCAGCTTCGTTCAGAGCTTCTCACCGCACTTCAGCCGGCTTTTGCAAAAATAAGCGAAATGGGAATCCGTTATTCTTCTTTACCGGCCCACACAAACGAGCTTGCAGATGCCCTTCGCACAGAGCTTAGCCAGAAATGGACAGAACGACGTGGCATTCAGATTGGAATTGTTGGTGTTTCTTCTGTAAAAGCAACCGAAGAAGACGAAAAGATGCTCAAGGGACTCCAGCGCGATGCAGCCTTTATGGATCCAACCCGTGCCGCAGCTCACTTAGTTGGTGCTCAGGCCGAAGCAATGAAGAATGCCGCCTCAAATCCAAACGGAGCTGCAATGGCCTTTATGGGAATGGGAATGGCTCAAGCTGCAGGTGGAGTAAATGCTCAGGCTTTGTATCAGATGGGTGCAAATCAGCAGCCTGTTGAATGGAAATGTACCTGTGGAACTGTAAATACCGGTAAATTCTGTTCTGAGTGCGGAAAGCCTCGTCCATAAATATGGCAACAGCAACCAACTATCAGTGTCCATCCTGCGGTGGTCCTTTACATTTTTCGGGTAAAACTCAAAAGCTTGAATGCGACTACTGCGGAAGCTCATATACTGTAGAAGAAATTGACAAAAAATATAAGCAGACAGAAAGCCTGGAAGGCATGTCGGGCCTTGTAGAATACAACTGTCCGTCCTGTGGAGCCCAGCTGTTTTGCGATGCAACTACTGCCGCTGCCAGTTGTCCTTACTGCGGAAACAATCAGGTAATTCATTCGCAGTTTAAGGGTGGCAAAATGCCTCAAAAAATCATTCCGTTCAGGATAGAAAAAGAGGCGGCAATCCAGGGACTTAAAAATCACTATAAGGGTAAAAAACTGCTTCCTAAGGTTTTTTCTGCACAAAATCATATTGAAGAAGTAAAGGGTGTTTATGTTCCCTTCTGGCTTTTTGACGGACACGCCGATGCAGATGTAGACCTAAAAGCAACCAAAACTTCCATACACTATACTTCAAAAGAAAAAATTGCTACAACTTCTCATTATAATCTTAAGCGTAGTGGTACGGTTAAATTTGAAAAAATAAGTGTAGACGCTTCCAAAAAAATGGACGATGCACTCATGGATTCAATAGAGCCTTTTGATTACGAAAATCTTTACGATTTTACTGCAGCCTTTTTGCCGGGATTTTTTGCCGAAGTTTACGATGTTTCTACAGACGAATGCTTTGAACGTGCCCGCCTTCGTGCCGAAAATACAGCTTTGCAGGAAATTGCTAACAGTGTTGGCGGCTATGACAGTGTTTCGGTTATAAATAAGCACATAAAAATTGTAAATGATCGTGTGACCTATGCCTTTTTACCAGTCTGGGTGCTTTCTACAAAATGGCGTGACAAGAACTATATTTTTGCCATGAACGGTCAGACCGGAAAGATGGTAGGAAACCTCCCTGTAGACAAAGGCAGGTTCTGGGGGTATTTCTTTGGGATTATGCTTGGCGTCGCAGCTGTAGTAGCTCCGCTGGTGTATTTTTTCTTTTAGAAACGTTGTAGATTGTATTAAAGGAGATATTAAAATGAAAAAAAAGTTCCTCTTATTTCCATTCCTCTTTTTTCTCCTGCCTTCTGCCATCTGGTCCCTGCAATCCCTCGTAAAAGATGATTGCGGTCTTTTGTCTAACACCGAACTTTCTGATCTGCAGACCCGTGCAAACCAGATTTCTTCAGATTATAACTGCGGCGTCTACATTGTTGTTGTAAAAAACATGGATGATTTTGTTTTTGATTACGAAATCTACAACGACGCTTTTGGTATAGAAGCCTTTGCCCAGTATCTT
>JAILBH010000158.1 GCA_024681195.1 Treponema sp. | reverse complement strand
AAGATTAAAATCTACCTTGTCGCCAAAGCTAACCTTTGCACGTTTTTCTGCTTCGAGAAGCACGTCTACAAGGTTTGCATTTACTTCATCAATTGTATAAGCACAGCTTGGGTGGAACGGCATGGCAATCATAGGACGGATCTCGCTAAGATCAATTTCGATTGCACCGTCATAGTAAGCACCCTCTGAAGGCTTAAGCTCCTTATAGGCAGCAGGGCGTCCGTGAATTGCGTACCACTCCTCTACTTTTCCGTCTGTTTCCCAGATAGAAGAAAGACAGGTGGTTTCGGTTGTCATAACGTCAACACCAATACGGAAGTCGGCAGAAAGGTTTGCAACTCCAGGTCCAATAAATTCCATTACCTTATTCTTTACAAAGCCGCTTGCAAAAACTTCTTTAATGATTGCAAGGGCAACGTCCTGAGGTCCAACTCCGGGAACAGGGCTGCCTGTAAGATAAATTGCAACAACTCCAGGATAGTTTACGTCGTAAGTTTTACCCAAAAGCTGCTTTGCAAGTTCACCGCCGCCTTCGCCGATTGCCATTGTACCAAGAGCCCCATATCGGGTGTGACTGTCTGAACCCAAAATCATAGCCCCACATTCAGCAAGCATTTCACGTGCATACTGGTGAATTACAGCCTGATGTGGCGGAACGTAAACACCACCGTATTTTTGGGCACATGTTAATCCAAACATGTGGTCGTCATCATTAATGGTACCGCCAACTGCACAAAGAGAGTTATGGCAGTTTGTAAGCACGTAAGGAATAGGGAACTTTTCAAGGCCGCTTGCACGGGCAGTCTGAATAATTCCTACATAAGTAATATCGTGTGAAGTGATTTTGTCGAATTTAATTTTAAGCTTTGCATCGTCGCCGCTTGTATTGTGTTTTTGTAAAATTGAATAAGCTATTGTTTTTTTGCTTCCATCTGCACTGCCAGCTGCTGCCGGAGTGAGCTTTCCATTTTGATAAATTGCACCAGTTTCCCAGAGTTTCATATTTTTTTCCTTTTAGATTGTGATTCTATTTAGAATATCACAAATTGGAGCAATATGGAATAACGGGAAGCGGCTAACTTATGCAAATATTTGTTAAAACACACTGATCGCCGGTTAAAGCCACATAAACTTCGGGAGGAGCTTCTTTTATAACAGTTGTACATCGGATAGAAATGCCGGCGTTTTCTGTAGTTACAGTAATCTTTTTTCCTTCACGCTTGAGATTAAAGCTGCAGTTCATGCCTTTTTTGTTCATTTCCTTCCAATCTTCCCAGCCTTTGAACTGCTCGCTCTTATTAATTACGATTGTATTTGAAGCATGCTCGCCGTCTTCCCAGTATTCACCGTCAATTCTAACAAGTACATATTCATGAAAATTCTTACCCATTACTTTTTTGTCATCAGAATAGAATATGGAAACAAACGGGCAATGCCAGATAAGACGAGCCGTTGGAAGACTTTTTGAATGAAAGCTGATTGTCATATTATCTTTTAATGGAACACCCTCGGTTGCATTTGTACGCCAGCCATCAATCTGAATGCTTGGAAGATCTCCTTCGGGTCCGGTTATATAACTAATCTCTGGAGCAATGCGTGGAATATAATCATTTGGAACATCATTTTGTTCCTTATGAATTTCTACATTCGAAATTAAACAATGATTTCCTGTAAGTGCAAGATAACAATAATGTGAGGTATCCGGCATGGCAATAATAAATTCCATAACACGGAATCGGTTCGAAAGCTTAACTGAAACATGGTCTTTAATTTTTACAGCTTCAATTTCATAATCAATTCCGTTTGTATAAGCCATAATTTCTGAATCATCTGCAAAGCCCGAAGAACTCTTATCATTCTGTTTTACCTGAATCTTTCTGGCAGCCTCCAAAACAGTTTTACCATCAAAACGAATTGTTCCATATTCCATAAAAGCAAGATCGCGGCGTTTTTCTTCGGTTTCGTGAATACGAGCATCTAGGGAATCAAACAGAATTAAGGATGGAATAAATTCTGTTCCTGTAAAACCCTTATCACTTTCAAAATGAAGCTTTATTTTTGTAATGCTTTGACCAATAAGAATACCTTCTGATTTTGCAGAGCGGAATTCATCGCAGTGAAGTTCATTTTTACCCGAAAGCTCAGAAATTTCCTCGTGCTCCTTGAGTTTATACTCAGTATCAAGATCAATAAGGTGAACCATAATTTTTGCAAAAGCCGGATCAAACTGAGTACCCATGCATTTTACAATTTCCTCACGAACCTTTTGCTGTGGAATTGTATCGCGGTAGCTTCGTTTAGAAGTCATTGCATCATAAGAATCGGCCACAGCAATTATACGTGCAATTTCCGGAATATCCTCCCCTTTTAAGCCTTCCGGATAGCCCCTTCCGTCATAACGTTCATGGTGAGAATTTGCTGCAATCGAAAGATATGGAGACTTACTGATGCTCGAAAGAATCTGACGCCCGATTACAGGATGCTTTTTAATTTCGGCAAATTCTGCTTCAGAAAGCTTTCCTGTTTTA
>JAILBH010000139.1 GCA_024681195.1 Treponema sp. | reverse complement strand
TGGCTATTGTGCTCAAATTGCTAATACGACAGAGGAAGATTTTATAAAATTCCTTGGTGAAAACAAAATATCTATATTTAAGTTTGATAATAAACAAGAATTTTCAGATGAGTTAAAGAATGCCTAGAGTTATTGTAAATTCGACACCTTTAATAGTTTTAAGTAATATAAATTATCTTCATTTATTAAAAGATTTATACAAAGATATCTATATTCCTCAGGCAGTTTATGATGAAGTTACAGCTAAAAATGATTCCGCATGTCAGCAAATTAAAAATAATTTGAATTGGATTCATATTTGTAAAATACAAGATCAGTCACAAAAAAGAATGTATCAAGCTAAACTTCATGATGGTGAAGTTGAAGTAATGATTCTTGCACAGGAGAATCAAAATAAAGATTTAGTAATTATTGATGATAATTCTGCAAAGAAGACTGCAAAATATCTCGGACTAACAGTAACCGGTTCTTTGGGTGTTATTTTAAAAGCTAAAAAACAAGGCCTCATTCATTCCGTTATTACACTTATGAATCAACTTATCCAGAATGGATTTTATATTACTCCAGAAGTGTATGATTTTGTAAAGGATGAAGCTGGAGAATAAAAGCATTTACGGGGTTTTAGGGGCGGAGCCCCTAGGCGAGGGGGTAGGACGCAATGAAGTGCGGCCGAGGGGCAGGCGCCCCTTCAGCGTTTTGTTTTATTTAGGAAACGCCATTGCCTCTGGCTTAAATACTTTGTCAAACTCGGCGGCGGTGAGGAATCCCAGACCTACGCAGGCTTCTTTCAAAGAAATATTTTCATCAAAAGCTTTATGTGCTGTCTTAGCGGCATTCTCATAACCGATGTATGGGTTCAAGGCTGTTACAAGCATGAGAGAGTTGTAGAGGTTGTGATGCATTTTGTCCTTGTTAGCTTTGATTCCTACGGCGCAGTTCTTGTTAAAGCTTAACATGGCTTCGGCAAGGAGGCGGGCACTCTGGATAAAGTTGTAGGCAATTACCGGCATGAAAACGTTGAGTTCAAAGTTACCCTGGCTTGCGGCAAATCCGATTGCGGCATCGTTACCCATAACCTGAACGGCTACCATTGTAACAGCTTCGCACTGGGTTGGATTTACTTTTCCCGGCATGATTGATGAACCAGGCTCATTTTCTGGGATGTGGATTTCGCCAAGACCATCACGCGGACCGCTTGCTAACCAGCGTACATCGTTTGCAATTTTCATCATATCGGCAGCTAAGGCTTTGATTGCTCCGTGGGCATATACAAGTTCATCCTTGCTTGTAAGGGCATGGAACTTATTGGCGGCAGTAACAAACTTTTTGCCTGTGAGCTCGCTTACACATTCGGCAACTTTTTTGTCAAAGCCTTTTGGTGTGTTAAGACCTGTTCCAACGGCAGTTCCGCCAAGGGCCAGCTGCTTTAAGAAAGGAAGCGAAGCTTGAAGCATTTTTTTATCCTGCTCAAGCGAAGTTCTCCAGCCGCTGATTTCCTGACCAAAAGAAATTGGTACAGCATCCTGAAGGTGGGTGCGTCCACTCTTTACAATCTTCATGTTTTCTTTTTCCAGCTTTTTGAAGGTTGCAACAAGAGTGTCGATTGCAGGGAATAATTTATCTTCGATAGCAAAAACTGCAGAGATGTGAAGGGCAGTAGGGAAGGTGTCGTTTGATGACTGACTCATGTTGATATCGTCATTAGGATGACAGAGTTTTTTACCTGCAATTTCGTTTGCGCGGTTTGCAATAACTTCGTTTGCGTTCATGTTGCTCTGAGTACCGGAACCGGTCTGCCATACTACAAGAGGGAAATGATCATTGAGCTTTCCGGCAATAACTTCGTCGCAGGCTTTTTTGATGGCACCAAGCTTTTCCTTAGTCATTTTTTCAGGCTTAAGGGCATTATTTGCCATGGCAGCAGCCTTTTTAAGGTAGCCAAAGGCCTTTGTAATTTCGCGAGGCATAGTTTCGATATCTACACCAATTTCAAAATTTTCGTGGCTGCGCTGTGTCTGAGCACCCCAGTATTTGTCTGCAGGAACCTTAACTTCGCCCATTGAGTCGTGTTCAATCTTGTATTCCATATTTGTACCTTCTGTAGTGGTTTCGACAGGCTCAACCACCGCATTGAATTAAAATTTAATCTGTTTAATTACGTCTTTAAGACATTCAGCACTGTGGCGGAGTGATGCTACTTCTGAATCCAAAAGCGGTGCTACAACGCGGCCTGTAATTCACTTGCGGCCGATAACTGCAGGAATAGAAAGACATACATCATCAATTCCGTATTCGCCGTTGAGCATTGTAGAAACTGTAAGAACAGAATCTGTAGTATAGTTCAAAGCTTCGCAAAGGTGGCAGGTTGTAATACCAATTGCATAGTTTGTGCATTTTTTTGCAGAAATGATGATACCGCCTGACTTACGGATATAATCTTCTACATCATCCTTGTTGAGCTGTGGAGCCTTAATTCCTTCGAGGGCAGCTGCATATTTTTCTACAGGAACTGAACCAATGTTTGCGAGTGACCAAGGAACGAAAGATGAGTCTCCGTGTTCACCAAAAACATAACCGTGAACATTTTCCTGGGCAACCTTGTAAGTTTCGGCAATGCGTGCACGGAAGCGGGCTGTATCAAGCATAGTTCCTGTACCAAAAATGTGATCAGCAGGAATACCGCTTGTTTTTACAAACTGATAAGTAAGAATATCAACAGGGTTTGCAACGATTACATAAAGTGCGTTAGGACAAACTCTGGTAATTTCAGGGATGATTGTTTTTGTGATGTCTACGTTGATCTGAGCAAGGTCTAGACGCGACTGACCAGGCTTGCGTGCAACTCCCGAAGTTACAACGACAATATCAGAACCCTTAGCGTCTTCATAATCACCATCATGGATGGAAACCGGGCCAACAAAAGGTGTACCCTGGCGGATATCCATAGCTTCGCCCATTGCACGGTCCTTGGCAATATCAATCATAACGATTTCTGAAGCCAGCTGTTTGATTGTCAGTGCAAATGCAATTGTTGAACCAACCTGACCTGCACCAATAATAGTGATTTTATTAGACATTTGTATCTCCTGTGTCTTAATTTACAAAAATAAAAAATTCGGAAAGAGGGAGATTCGAACTCCCGGTAGCATTTCTGCTACGCATCCCTTCCAAGGATGTACCTTAAACCGCTCGGACATCTTTCCTGATTTATTTATACTATTATACAGAAACAATCTTTTAATATCTACTAAAAAATGTAAAAATGTAAAAAAAAGGGCTTTTTGGGATAGGGTAAAACCTTTAATAAATCAAAAATACTTATCACATATATAGGTTTTATGATTATAATTGACAATTCTTTAGTATAGTATTACTATATATTTAAGTAGTTATGATTACAGGTTTTCCAAGTCCCGCACAGGGGTATGAAAGTAAGACAATTGATCTGAATAATGTCCTCATCAAGCATCCTTCTGCAACTGTTTTTATGCAGATAGAAACCTCGCGTTATCAGAGCATGGGGATTTATAATGGAGATCTTTTGATTATTGACCGGGCCAAAAAAATCACTCCGAACAGTCTTGTTGTTTATGAAGCAGACGGACATTTTGTACTGGGAAGGGTTTTTAATATCAAGATAGAAACCATCATCACCGGTGCAATAACACATGTAATACATACGGTAAAAGAATCATGATTTTGCATGCAGATGGAAATTCTTTTTATGCCTCCTGTGAGCAGATTTATCGTCCAGATTTACGGGGAAAGCCTGTTGCTGTTCTTTCGAACAATGATGGAATTATAATAGCTCTTAATAAGGAAGCAAAACAGTGTGGAATTAAGCGTGGGGATCCGTATTTTAAAGTGCGGGATCTTTGTGCCATGCGCGGGATTACTGTTTTTTCGAGCAATTACACTCTTTATGCAGATATAAGCCGGCGGATTACTTCAATTTATATGGAATATGCTCCTCAGATAGAAGAGTATTCGATTGATGAATCTTTTTTGTTTTTTGATAACTGCAACTGGTCAATCAAGGATTATGAGGAAATTGGTTTTGAACTTAAACGCCGCATTGCAAAGGAGGTTGGAATTCCAATCTGTGTTGGGGCGGCTCCAACCAAAACTCTTGCTAAACTTTATAACAAAAATGCAAAGCAGCATGGCGGGGTTTTTGTTTACCGCGAAGAAGAGATTGACGCGCTTTTAGAGCAGACCGAATGTGGAACCATCTGGGGTATTGGACCTGCGCGGGCGAAGAAGCTTGCATATTTTGGAATACGGAATGCGCTTATGCTTAAGAATATGCCGTTGGGGCAGGCCAAAAAGCTTTTGACCATTCAGGGCTTTGCAACTGTTCAGGAGTTAAACGGAATCCGCAGCATAGAACGGGTTACCCGCGAAAAGAAAGACGTAATTACTTCCAGCCGTCAGTTTTCCATCAAGGTTTATGATATCGGGACTTTGGAATGCGCTCTTGTTGAATATACGGAGCTTGCTGTAGAAAGAATGCGGGCGCAGGGGTCTGAATGCAGAGCGGTTCAGGTTTGTATTTCTACCTGCAACTACTACAGCGATGATAAGAATCTTCAATATTCAAATGCAGCAATTGCCCGGCTTCCGCGTCATACATCATTTATTCCGGATCTGGTGAATGCAGCCCGCTTTGTACTGCCTCATATTTTCAGGAAAGGTTACGGCTACAAGGTACTCATGGTAACTCTTTTGGAACTGAGTCCTGCAAAAAATCAGTTCTGCCTGTTTTGCGATCCGGAGCAGGAGCTTAAAAAAGATCATCTTATGGAAGCGGTTGATACTATCAATAAATCTTATGGCCGCCACTGTCTGACTCTGGCAAAAGCGCAGATAAAAGACGGCTGGCAGATGAAAAGGGAGTTTTTGAGTCAGAATGTTACAACAGATATAGAGAAAGTACCTGCAGTTTTATGATTCGGATGCGCCAAGTGCACTGAATAACATTGCTTTAAGAGTGACTGCGTTTTTTGGACCGTTTCCGTTTGGATGATTATTAAAATAAAGCTGAATTGTTTTGCCGGAAGCTTTTGCCTGAATGATAACAGGAACAAAGTTTTGCAGTTCCTGTTCTGAGTAATCATAAAGGTAGCGGGCACTTGCATTTTGAACGTTTGTGTTGTTCTGAGGTTCTGCATACCAGGCTTTTTCGTTTCGGCCGTGCAATCTTATGTAGGCGTTGCTGCCAATAAAAGGTGAGTTCAAAGCTTTACCATCAGGGAGATATTTGAGTTGCGGCATGTCGCAGAAAACAAGTCCTACGTTAAGTTTTTCAAGTCCCTCAAAAACAGAAGCTTTTATCCATTCGGTGTGACGGAATTCGATCATTACAGGATAGCCTTCAAAATATTGGATAAGCTTTGAAAGGTATATTCTGTTATCATTTGTATAATGAAAGCTCTGCGGAAACTGAAATAGTAGGGCACTGAGTTTGTTTTTTTCATAAACCGGTTTGATTGCGTTTTTAAAATCCTGTGCCGCAGTTTCCCATTGCGTTGTAATTTCGTGTGTGAGAAGCCTGTTTGCTTTTATGCTAAAATTTAAGCTGCCGTTTGCCCGTTCATAAAAGGAAAGAAGCTTTTCTGCAGTAGGCATATTATAGAAAGTATTGTTAAGTTCCAGTGCATTAAATTGTGT
>JAILBH010000128.1 GCA_024681195.1 Treponema sp. | reverse complement strand
CCACTTTCCGCTCTTAAGCCTGAACACACACCAGATGGTTTTTACAATATCTGCTGAGTTTAAGCAAACATAAATCCAAAAGGCAGACCAGTGAAATACAAAGCCGGCAAGAATTCCAAGCGGAAGTGAAAGTACCCATAGGAAAACATTATCTGTAATCATGAGCATTTTTGTGTCTCCACCTCCACGTAAAACACCTTTTGTCATAATACTGTTTGTTGCGCGGAAAATTATAATCAAGCTTATTGCAAGCATAAGCTGACGCGCAATATGAATCGTTTCTTCTGTAACATTGTAAGCATGAATAATTGGTTCACTTACAGAAAGTATGAATATAGCAGAAATTGTTCCAAGTGCAAGTCCTAAACCAAGGAAGAGCCAGCCCTGCATCTGTGTTTTTTCACGACCTTCACTTCCAAGTGTGTGGCCGGTTACAATAGCGCCAGCCTGACTTACACCCTGAATCACTACAGTACTGAGCTGCTGGGTTACGCTTGTAATTGCATTTGCCGCAACAAAGGTAGCGCCAAGATGTCCTATTACCATTGCAACAGAGTTATTTCCAAGAGCAAGAATTCCATCACTAATCAAAACCGGAATGCTTATGCGAATGTACTCGCCAAGCAAAGTTCCAGTTTTCATAAAAATATCGCGCAGACGGAAAAATATTTTTTTATCTTTTATGAATAGATAACCCAGAATCATGCCGGTTTCAAAAAAACGGGCAATCAGAGTACCAAGTGCAGCACCGGCTACTTCCATTCTTGGCATACCCAACTTACCAAAAATAAAAGCATAGTTAGCAAGCAGGTTCACAAAAAAAGCCCCGATTGAAACAAAAAGCGGAAATCGTACCTGCCCTACACTGCGCAGGACAATTGTTGTAACAAGAGAAGTTCCCAGGAAAAAATAAGTTATAACTGACCATTTAAAGTAAATGCTTCCAAGCTCTAAAATCCTTTCTTCATCCGTATACATGGTCATAAGGGTACGAGGCATAATGGCTGTTACAATTGCAAAAAGCGTTGCCAGAATTACTGCAAGCCGCAGCATAAGACATACTGTCTGACGTAATGCAATAGAAGCCTTTTCTTCATCATGATGGGCACTTTTCATTCCCCAGAAGCGCGAAACCAGTACAGAAGCTCCCATTCCAAGTCCCATACAGAAGATATGATAAATGCTTATAAACGAATTGGCTAAAGATGTTGCAGAAAGCGCTTCTTCTCCAAGTTTACCAACCATAATTGTATCGAGCATGTTTACACCGATTGTTATAAGACTTTGAAGTGCAATTGGTAAGGCAAGAGAAAAAACTGTTTTATAAAACACCGGTTCTTTTCTGAATAATCTCATTTTAAATCGTTAAAACAGTATATACTAATTATTCTAAATAATTAAGCATTTAGTAAAAGGTTTTAAAAAAAATGTTTCTTTTTATCGATACATAATGTATAATATAAAAAAAGGCTATTTAAACATGTCTAAAGAACTTCTTACAATAATTAACATCACGCTGGATTACTACAATATAGTTATAGGAATAATCCTTTTTATTTCAGTTCTATTCAGGAAAACCATTACTGATAAAGTCCGCACCTGGTTTAAGCACATGGTATTATGTAATATCATTATGGCAGCTTCTGATATCTTTACCTGGATTTTTGAAGGAACTGCACATCCGGGAAATCGTTATGTTCTTCCAGCTGCAATGTTTATTTTTTATTTTATGTCTTTTGCAGTTGTAATTACTTCGGGTTATTATATTTTAAATTTCTTAAACAAAGACAAGGGCAAAAAATTCCTTAAAGGGATTCTTATTCTGCTTGCTATTGTTTATTTAGTCATACTGGTTGCAACTCCATTTACAGATTTATTATATAAAATTGATCAGAACAATATTTATTCACGTGGACAATACTTTGTAATTCCAATAATTCTTGAAATAATTTTATATTGTACACTCGTAATCTATATTATCTTAAATCTTAAAGCTATTTCTAAGGATCAGCTTTTTACTGTAATCTGGTTTCTTATCTTCCCCCAGGCTACACAAATCATTCAGCTGATCTTTTACGGAGTTTCTACAATCAATACAGGCTTTACGCTCGCCTTTCTTGTTGCATTTATTTTATCAAACCGAAGACTTGAAGAAACCCTTGACTTTAAAGAATCTGAACTTGATGAAAAAGAATCGGAGCTTTCTGAAAAAGAATTTGAACTTCATGAAAAGGTATCAGAAATTGAACGTTCAAAGCTGCAGGTTATTAAGATGCAGAACCATACTATTGAAAGTCTTTCGAACCTTGTAGAAAACCGTGATGAAGATACAGGTGAACATGTACGCCGAACAAGAGCTTATGTAGAACTTCTTGCTGTTCAGTTGATGAAAAACGGACATTATCCGGAAATTCTTACGCCACGCTATATAAGATTCCTTAAACGTGCAGCCCCAATGCATGATATTGGAAAAATTGTTGTACCCGATGCTGTATTAAAAAAGCCGGGCCGCCTTACACCGGATGAATTTGCACAAATGAAACGTCATGCTGCTGAAGGGGGCCGTATAGTTCATGAAATTCTTGATGGCTATGAAGATCCTGAATATATCCGCATAACAGCAGATATAGCAACCCACCATCATGAAAAATGGGATGGCTCGGGTTATCCGGATGGATTAAAAGGTGAAGCGATTCCTTTATGTGCCCGCATTATGGCAATTGCAGATGTTTTTGACGCCCTTGTTTCTCCACGAATCTACAAGTCTCCAATGACTTACGAAGAAGCCTATAAAATAATAGAAACAGGCATCGGCGTCCATTTTGATCCAATCATCGCCAAAGAATTCCTGAACATAAAAGAAAAAACCGCCGCAGTAAACGAAAGCTTTAAAGGGATTTAAATCAAAAATAAAAAAGCTCATACAAAAAAAAAGAACTCTATAAGTCCAAGAGGGATTTGAACCCCCGACATGCGCCCAATAGGAAATCCGTTAAAAAAAATTGCGCCAGCAATTTTTTAGGATTCTCCTTTAAAGCGCTCCAAGCGAGCCGGCGAGCGAGGTCTGACAGAATGTCGGGGGAAATAGGCCTGTGGTTAAATAAAAAAGTCCTCACAAACGGAGGACTATATCGGGCAAGAGGGATTTGAACCCCCGACATTCTGGTCCCAAACCAGACGCGCTACCAGCTGCGCTATTGCCCGTTGGTTTATATAATATATAATAAATCACAGTTTTGTTCAATAGTTTAAGATCGGTTTTTATTAAAAAAAATGCCGTTCACTCCCGTAAAAAATACCATCGGCCAACGGGGATGATGTTGTCCTCCGGTATTTTTTAATCCGTGTACGGCATTTTTTCAGACTAATCTGATTTCACTATTGGACAATATAATTATTATATATTATCTAAACTATATCCCGATAAAGTGTGTGTTTACTTTATCTTCTACGTACTTGATAAAGTCATCAAGCTTCATGGTTTCCTGAGGCTTCTGGCTGGAGTAGCGGTAGCGGACACATACAGTACCCTCTTCCTTTTCCTTGGCTCCTACAACCAGAATGTATGGAGTTTTGTGCTCCTGAGAAATGCGCTTGATTTTGGCCTTCATGTTTTCGTCTTCCAGGTAGGCATTTGAGCGGATGTCGTGTGCAAGCAGAGTATCATTGATCTGGCGTGCATAGTCATCAAACTCGCTGCTGATTGGTACAACAGCTGCCTGTTCGAATGCGAGCCAGGTTGGGAATGCTCCGGCAAAGTTTTCGATCAAAATACCTAAGAAGCGTTCAAAAGAACCAAGAACGGCACGGTGAAGCATTACAGGATGGTGCTTCTGGTTGTCAGCCCCTATGTAAGTTGCATCCAGACGTTCTGCACTTGGAAGCTGATAGTCTACCTGAATAGTACCACACTGCCATTCGCGGCCAAGGCAGTCATAAAGTTTAAATTCAAGCTTTGGACCGTAGAAGGCTCCCTCGCCCGGCTGAATCTCGTATTCAAGACCTGCTTCGTGACATGCGTCGCTCAGCTGCTTTTCGGCACGTTCCCATGTTGCAAGGTCTCCAACGTGATCTTCAGGCATTGTAGAGAACTTAACTACAAGCTTATCAAAACCAAAATCCTTATAAACATTTTTCAAAAGCTTACAGAACTTTGCTACTTCTGAACCAAGCTGATCTTCGGTACAGAAAATATGGGCATCGTCCTGAACAAAACCACGGATACGCATTACACCATGCAAGGTTCCGCTTGGCTCGTTACGAACATCATGTCCAAACTCTGCAAGACGAAGAGGAAGATCCTTGTATGAGCGCTGGCGGTTTTTGAAAATTTCAATTGCACCAGGACAGTTCATAGGTTTGATTGCAAACATGCGCTTTTCTGATTCTGTGATGAACATGTTCTGCTGGTAGTGTCCCCAGTGTCCGGAACGTTCCCACAAAGACTTTGGCATAATTGCAGGAGTATTAACCTCCTGATATCCGTCACGAAGAATCTGCTTACGCATATAGTCCTGCATTACGCGGTATACAGTCCATCCATTAGGATGCCAGAAAATCTGACCAGGATCTTCAGGATCAAGATGGAACAAATCCATTTCCTGTCCGATTTTCCGGTGGTCACGCTTTTCTGCTTCTTCGAGCATCTTAAGATAGTCGGCTAAATCATTTGGCTTTGCAAAGCAAACTGCGTAAATACGTGTAAGCATTGTGCGGTTAGAGTCTCCGCGCCAGTAAGCACCGGCAACTTTTGTAAGTTTGAAAGCCTGAGCATTAATTTCTTTTGTATTTGCTACGTGAGGTCCGCGGCAAAGATCAAGGAAATCATCCTGCTGGTAAGTTGTAATAACTTCGTCTGCAGGAAGATCATTAATCAATTCAATCTTATAGTCCTGGCCTTGGAAAAGCTTAAGTGCTTCGTCGCGGCTAACTTCTTTGCGTACGAAATCGTGATTGCCTGCAATAATGCGGCGCATCTCTTTTTCTACGGCAGCAAAATCTGTTTCGGTGAATTTGGTTGTTGTTGGGAATTCAAAGTCATAATAAAATCCATTGTCGATAGCCGGACCAATGGCAATTTTAGTTCCAGGAAACAAGTGTAATACTGCTTCCGCCATAAC
>JAILBH010000123.1 GCA_024681195.1 Treponema sp. | reverse complement strand
ATTATCTATTTTTAAAGAGAAAAATAATAATAATGAGGTTATATATGTTTACAAAGATAATGAATCTTTGTTGAATGATATAGGTGAATATCTTCATTCGCTAGTTGCAAAAGGTTTTCAATTTATTGAGTATTCTGATTTTTATGAATATATTGAACGCAAAATCCCACCAGAAGATATTGGAGAATCATGGTTTCTTTCGAATATTCTTTTGTGGAAACGTAGACCTTATTTCATTTTTAAAAGAGTTACAGATATTATTCTGTCATTAATCGGTCTTATACTCACTGTATGGTTGTGGCCTTTTTTAGCCTTACTTATTCGAATTGATAGTTCTGGAAGTGTTTTCTTTACTCAGGAGAGAGAAGGGCGCAGAGGAAAAAACTTCAAATTATACAAATTCCGTTCAATGTATGTAAACGAACAACGCGTAACTAAAGTAGGCCGACTATTACGTGCTACAAGGCTTGATGAGCTTCCACAATTCATAAATGTAATTAAGGGTGATATGTCATTAATTGGTCCACGCCCAGAACAACCAAAATTAGCTTCTGAATTAGAAAAAGAAATCCCTTGGTACAATCAGCGCCTACTTGTACGTCCTGGTATTACAGGATGGGATCAAGTCTGTGGAGAATATCATTCAGCCTCAAAAGAAGATACTTTTAAGAAATTGCAAAGTGATTTGTATTATATAAAGAATTGTTCTTTATTTCTTGATATATCTATTCTTTTCAAAACCATTGGAACTGTATTTAGAAGAGAAGGAAAATGATACCTAAAATCATACACTATTGCTGGTTAAGTGGCGAACCATATCCTCAAGATATTGAAAAATATATAAACTCATGGAAAATTAAGTTTCCAGATTTCGAATTCAAATTATGGGATAAATCTGCTTTTGATATAAATAGTATTCCTTTTGTAGAACAAGCGTGTTCAATTAAAAAATGGGCTTTTGCAGCAGACTATATTCGTTTATATGCGTTGTACAATTATGGAGGTATTTATTTAGATGTTGATGTTGAAGTTCTAAAATCTTTTGATGAGTTTCTTGATTATGATTTTTTTACTTCAATGGAATATCATTATAATGATGCATTAAAATTAAAAACCTTTGATTTAATCAATGCCGATGGTTCCTCTAAAACACCTCATACACCAAAACCTGGAATTTGTTTACAGGCTGCAGTTATTGGTTCATGCCCAAAACATCCTTTTGTTAAACAATGTCTGGACTATTATAATAAACAGAATTTCATTTTATCTGATGGTAGTTTGTATAATAAAATTATAGCACCAGATATTCTTGCAATGAATGCCGAAGATTATGGTTTGAAGTTCATAGATAAAGAACAGGAGCTTTCACACAATATGCATATTTTACCTTCCTGGTATTTTGCTGGTTGCGAAGCAGAAATTACTGAAGGATGTTATGCAATACATCATTGTGCCGGAAGTTGGAGGGAGAAAGAATCAATTACAAAAAGAATAATCAAAAAAATCTACAGGTTATTGAAAAATGTATTTAGATCTTGATGATAAAAAGCTTGTAATCTGTCTTCTTGCTAAAGATTGCAAAATCAATTTAGAACGTAATATTCCCGAAATCGAAAATCTAACAAAAAGTTTTAAAGAAACAAATATTGTAATTGTAGAAAATGATAGTACTGATGGAACTTGTGAATTAATAGATTCCTGGATTAATAACTCTGCTGCTCAAATTACAAAAATAAAGCCTTCTGAAGATTTGACCAATCTTTCACGAATCGAAAGAATGGTTGTTTTAAGAAATGAATATATAAAGTATTGTAAACAAAATATAAAAGACTATGATTATGCAATAGTTATTGATGCCGATTTGTATCAAATCAATCATCGACAAATCCTTGAACAGATAATGTATGCTCCAGAAGATTGGAGCGCACTTTTTTCATATGGTCAATTCTTTTATCCTTTTTTTGGAAAAACAATTAATATACGTTATTATGATTTATTTGCCTATATTCCTCATGGCTCAACTGAAAATAGGTTTACAACAAAAGAATTGTTTTCCAATTATCATTTATTAAGAAAACTAATAAAACAAAAAAATTTTGTGGAATGCAATTCTGGATTTGGAGGAATTGGCATTTATAAATACAAAGCATTTGTAGATTCAAACTATTCAACAATCGATAATCCAAAAAGACCCGATCTTCCGTTTATTTGTGAACATGTTTTATTTAATCAAAATATATCGAAATATGGGAACTTATATATTTGCAAAAATTTAAAACCACTGTATGAGCCTGTAAAATCGTGTCGAAAAATTCTATACATTATTTATTATTTTTTGAGGTTTAGATAATGTTAGCTATAGATTATACATTTCTTAATTTTGCTAAAGAAAAAGAGAACACATTTAATAACTCTTTATCCCTTTTTTCTCTTGATATAATTAAAGGGTTATATAATGAAGGATTACAGAACGAGATTTGTATTATTACAAAGGCTTGTGATTATGAACAGGCAGAAAAACTTCTGCCTGAATATAAAATTATTAAGTTTGAAACTGTAATAACAAAAATTATTCAAAAAATAAGTAAAGGAAACAGAAATGGGAATGGTGTTTCCTTAAAGTTTCCATTCTTATATAAAATGTTCCTAAAAAAACATAATATAGATGTTGTCTGGTTTCCTTATGCCACTTATTATAATTATACATTGGCTAATGTAAGAAAAATATATACTATTCATGATCTGATTCCTTTTCATAAAATCCCTTCTTTGAAATCAAAATATTTTAATATGATTAAATCTATATATCCAGATAAAACAAAAATCATTACAGTATCAAATGATACAAGAACAGATTTAATATCATCATTTGGAATTAATCAACCAATTGAAGTTATTCCAAATTCAATTACTATGAATTATTCAAACCTTGAACCTTTGGATCAAGTAAAGGGGCATTATATTCTTGATGTTAATCATTTGGATGAAAGAAAAAACGGAATAACCTTACTAAAAGCATTTAATACAATAAAAGATAAAACAGAAGTATCATTAATTTTCTGTGGTTATGGTTATGACAAGGTAGTATTTGAACAGATGCAGAATTATATTCGAGATAATTCTATAGAGGATAGAGTTTTCTTCTTTTTCAATGTTACGGAAGGCCAAAAAAATTGGTTATATAAAAATTCTACTTTACTTGTTACTCCATCGCAATCAGAAGGATTTGGACGTTCATGTATAGAGGCAGCTCTTTTTCATATTCCTGTAATTGCTTCCTCTGTTCCTGCTATGATTGAATCTTCACAGAATTTATTACATTATTATGGCGAACCTAAAGATGTTGATTCTTTAAGCAATTGTATATTACAAGTATTAAATAATTATCCATCCAAAAAAGAATTAGAAGAAATTGCAGAACAATATAAAGCTTCATATTCTATTAAAACTGTCAGCAAGAGGTATTTAGAAATATATGAAAGTCTTAATTGTAAGTAATCAACCAAATAATGAATTTGCAAATGGCGGAAAACTTTGTAATGAACGGAATAAACTCTATTTCGAAAGGTATTTTGGAAAAGAGAATGTATTTAATTATGAAATACAACGACAAAGATCAAAATATTTGCATTTAATAAATTCTATCAAAAGATTATTTTTAGGAGCAAATAAAAATGATATAAAAAGTATTTCAAAAATCCTAAAAGAACAAAATATAGATATTCTGTTTTTTAGTAATACTTTTAATGGAGACTTAGCATATAAATTT
>JAILBH010000120.1 GCA_024681195.1 Treponema sp. | reverse complement strand
GCCGAACTGTTCGACTTTGGCTTCGCCTATGCCGTAGATGCCAAAGAGGGATTGTTTGTCGGTTGGTTTTTTGGCGGCAAGGTCGTACAGGGTTTTGTCGCCAAAAATGATGTATGGGGGAACGTTCATGTCGTCGGCTTTACGTCGGCGCCAGGCTTTTAGTTCTGTAATTATTTTTTCGCCGGCTTCGTCATCGGCTCCGGGTTTTTCTGCAATTACTTTGCGGCCGTCTGCTTTTTTGTGAATGATGTAGGCGGGTTTTTCGGCAGCAGGTTTAGGGAACATCAGGGCGCCGGAACTTGTACAGCCAGCCTTTGTAATTCGCAGCGGCAGCATAATCTTTTCGCGCGTAGACAAAACGGAATATCCTTCTTCAAGAATCTGAAGAATATTAAATTCTCCGTAACGTTTTATGTAGCCTTCTGTAATCATCAAATCTATTAGTGTGTACCAGTCTTCCTTACAAAGCTCGTTTCCAATTCCCCAGGTCGAAATCATATTGTGCCCGTTGTCCAGAATTCTTTTCTGTCTGGAACCCAAAAGTACATCGATTACATATGAGGCACCAAAATGTTCCTGGGTTCTTATGATGCAGCACAAAAGCTTTTGAACCGGGATAGTAACATCTATTTTTGGAATTTCACCACCAGAACATATGTCACAGCAGCAGCCGTCTTCTGTCTTGGAAGGATCGTATTCTTCTCCAAAATATCCAAGAAGAATCCGTCGGCGGCATGAAGCAGCTGTAGCAAAATTAATCATTCCCTGAAGTCTCATTTCTGCCTTGCGTGGGTCCGAAGCCGATTCAAAAAAGAACCTTACTTTATTGATGTCTCCGGCAGAATAAAGCAGCAGTGCAGTAGAAGGAAGTCCGTCTCGTCCGGCACGTCCAATTTCCTGATAGTATTCTTCAAGAGATTTGGGAAGATCGTAGTTAATTACAAAACGCACATCCGGCTTGTTGATTCCCATCCCGAATGCAATAGTTGCAACAACAATCTGAACCTTGCCTTTTACAAAATTATCCTGATTTTTTGCACGGACCTCATCTGTAAGTCCTGCATGATAACTCACGGCCGAAAAACCCATCTGTTCAAGAGTATTTGTCAGTTCATCAGTGGCACGGCGTGAATTACAATAGATGATTCCACTTTCGCCATAATGTTTTTTAATGCAAAGAATAATCTGTTCAAGGGCATCTTTTTTTGGTTGGACTTCAAGATAAATATTTTCACGGTTAAAGCTCGAAATAAAAATCTCTGGTTTTTTAAGTTTAAGATTTTTAATGATATCCTGGCGTACATTTTCTGTGGCAGTAGCGGTAAGTGCAATCATTACAGCATCTGGAAAAAGCTTTCTGAAAGCACCAATTTCCATATAATCCGGGCGGAAGTCGTGGCCCCATTGAGAAACGCAGTGTGCTTCATCAATAGTGATACAGCTCACTTCAATTCCTGGTGCAGCAAAAAGATTTCTGATTCTTTCGGTAGAAAGTCCCTCCGGCGAAACATAAATGATTTTGACATTTCCTTCTTTTATTTCATCAGTTGATTTTTTATAGTCTTCCCATGAAAGTGAACTGTTCAAAAAAGCTGAATGAATGCCGGCCGTTTCAAGTGAAGCAACCTGATCCTGCATCAACGAAATGAGTGGAGAAACAACTATTGTTACACCCTTAAAAATCAATGCCGGAATCTGATAGCAGATAGACTTTCCGCCACCAGTTGGCATTATGGCAAGCGTGTCTTTACCACTGAGTACACTCTGAATTATTTTCTTTTGATTTTGTCGGAACGAGTCATAACCAAAAACTGTCTTAAGCACAAATTCTGGTTCCGTTCCTTCAAACGTGTGAGCATTGATTTTCACATAATTATTATAACAAGCATCAAACACTTGAAAAACCCCCGTATTTTTGTTATATTTTCTCTACTTACGCCGGAGTGGTGGAATGGTAGACACGACAGACTCAAAATCTGTTGCGAGCAATCGTGTAAGAGTTCAAGTCTCTTCTCCGGTATTTATGAACGCTTCCTGTATGGGAAGCGTTTTGCTTTTAACGACCCTTCGACAAGCTCAGGGACCTCTTTGTGAACAAATTTTTAGTGGTCCCTGTGGTATCTCTGTGGTCCCTGAGCCTGTCGAAGGGCCGCCTTTTGCTAGCATTTTTATTCTTTCAAAATCACTTTGGATTAACGCTTCTTTCTTTTTTCGAGACCATCCTTTTATTTGTTGTTCCCGTAAAAAAGCATCTTCAATATTTCTACATTCTTCATAATACATAAGTTGCACAGGTAGTCTGTCTTTTGTATAAGCAGAGCCTTCACCATTATTATGTTCCTCAATCCTTAATGTCAGATTATTGGTGCTTCCAACATAGTAAGAATTATCCTTACATTTAAGAATGTACATGTAGCCATGCATTTATATTTCTCCTTTGTTTATATATGTTGTTTTGGGGCCCTTCGACAAGCTCAGGGACCTCTTTGTGAACAAATTTTTAGTGGTCCCTGTGGTATCTCTGTGGTCCCTGAGCCTGTCGAAGGGCTGTGTGGTATACATTCTTTAAAGCTCCAGCACCATGTTCGCACACAGCTTGTGGAACTCTATGGACTCGGCCATATGCTCCGGTAGGATGTCCTTTTCGCCGGTTATATCAGCTATGGTCCGGGAAACTTTTATGCAGCTGCTTACGGAGCGGGGAGAAAAACCATTCCGCATAACCGCTTTGTCCAGGACTTCCTGAACCTCGCGGCTTATAGGGCAATGTTCCAGAATCTCTTGAGGTGCAAGTCTTGCGTTTCTAATTCCCTGGCGTTTACGTTGTGCAGTTACTGCTTTTGCAATTCCCTGGCGTATTTCTGCAGTTGAAAGCAAGCTTGTTCTGTTCTGTGCTTCACCGTTTTCGTCGGTATTGTTTTCTACAAAAACCCTCATGTCTACACGATCCAAAAGTGGCGCAGAAAACTTTTTCCAGTATTGATCAATAGTTTTACTGCTGCAAAGACAGATTTTTGTTTTGGAACCATAGTTACCGCAGGGGCAGTGGTTGCTTGCCATCAAAAGCTGGAATCTCGCAGGATAATTGGTGCTCCGTCCAGCCCGGCTCAAAGTAATACTTCCATTTTCTAAAGGAACCCGAAGCATCTGCAAAACAGACGAACGGAACTCAGCAGCCTCATCCAGAAAAAGAACCCCATTATGAGCTAAAGAGATTTCTCCCGGCCTGCAGTTAGGTCCGCCACCACAGATACCTTCAATAGAAGCAGTTTGATGTGGAATCCTGAACGGAGGAATTCGGATCAGCGGATTGTTAGGCTTGATTAACCCTGCAAGCGACCATATTCTTGTAACAGACTGCGCCTCTTCCAGAGAAAGAACCGGATTAATTGCCGGAAACTTCTGGATTGCCATTGTTTTACCACATCCAGGCGCACCAACTGCAAGAAGATTATGTCCACCAGCTGCTGCAATCTGCAGTCCACGTATCAACTGCTGCTGACCAACGATTTCTGCATATTCATAGCCGGGAGAAATTTTTGGAAAATAAACACCGTCTACTTCTTCACAACCGGCAGGAACGGTTCCTTTATTAAGCTTTGATGCCGGTATCTCAAAAAAACTTACATCACTTAAGGCCCGGAATGCATCTTCCAGTTTTTCTGCACCAAAAACCTGTGCTCCGGTTACTTCGCGGGCTTCATCTGCATTTTGAATAGGAACAATGCACCTCATAATGCCACATGAAACAGCAGTAGAAACCGCTGCATGAATTCCCTTTACTGCCCGAATATGTCCCGAAAGCTCCAGCTCCCCCATCACAAGAATGGGATCCGTTATAAAACCGTCTACTCCTGCGTTTTCGGCTCCGGCACTTAAAACACCAAGCGCAACAGGAAGATCAAAACCAGCTCCTTCCTTACGTAAATCTGCCGGCGACAGACTTATAAGCACCCGCTCAAGAGGAAACTGAAAGCCCGAATTCCTTATAGCTGCCTGCATTCTTTCGCGCGATTCTTTAACCGCACTGTCTGCCAGCCCCACAATATCAATTGCCGGAATTCCCCGACGCAAATCGACCTCTACGGTCACCAAAGCCCCTTCATACCCGAAAGGCGAAAACGAATAAATCTTCATAAAAGTCCTCTTTGATTTTTGAAAATTCTCTATAGTTAATATTCAAAAAAAAGAGGTACTTCTTACAAAAATTTGTGAAAAAAAATGAATTTTTTTTTATTTTTTGGAAAAACAGACTAAATTATCAAATCTTTAATTTCTTCCCAGATTTTATCATCAATTTTTTTACCGCCGCAGGTATGTCCAAGTCTTCTGTCAGAGCGGACTTTTTCACCGTGAAAATCGCTGCCGGCCGTAATAATAAAACCAATTTTTCGCCCAAGTTCATCCAACCGTAAACATTCTGTAACGCGGGCTCCAGGATGATAAGCTTCAATTCCTACAACTCCACGTTCGTAAAAGTTTTGAAGGGTATCAGGAAGCTTTCCCCACGAAAGATAAAGCGACATTGGGTGTGCCAAAACAGGAATTCCTCCCGATTCTTTGATTGCAACAATAGCTTCATCAAGATTTGAACCTACACGCTGAACGTACCAGGGTCTCCCTTTGGCAATATAGCGGTCAAAAGCCTGCTGACGGGTCTTAACAAGCTTTTTTTCTACGAGCATTGCTGCAAAATGAGGCCGTCCAAGCACTGTATTCGGAAACATAGCTTCCATTTCTTCTAAAGTGATGTCTACACCGCCGTCCCGCATCTTTTGAATTATCTGCTGATTGCGGATTTCGCGGTTTTTAACAAGATTATCCAGCAAAGCTGTGAGGGAAGGGGAGATTTTTTTAAACCCCAGCCCCAAAAGATGAAATTCTCCGGTTGGAAAATTGATATTGAGTTCAGTTCCTGCAACAAAGGTAATTCCTTTTTGTGCGGCAGCCTTTTTTCCTTCTTCTATGCCACCAATAGTATCGTGATCTGTTATTGCAATTACACCAATATTGTGTTCGGATGCTTTCTCTATTATCTGAGTTGGTGTATACTGACCATCAGATGCTGTTGTGTGAACATGTAAATCAATCATAAAAAATAGAATAGCATATTTTTTAAACTTGTGATATAATATAAGATAATCTGCAAGTAGGAGTATAAAAAGATTATGCCTAAAGCGATGCAATATACAAAAGGTTCTGTAATCTATTTTGAAGGCGATCATGATGACCGTGTTTTCATCATGCAGGCTGGTGCTGTCGTTCTTCAGAGTACTGATATCGAAACCGGTGAGCCTGTTATTGAGCAGGTAAAAAGCGGTGAATTCTTTGGTGTAAAATCGGCATTCGGTCATTTTGGACGTGAAGAAACGGCCACGGCTCTTGTTCCTACTGTTGCAGTTGCCCTTACTGTTCAGGAGTTTGAAGTCCTGTTCAGCAATAACAAGCAGCTTATTATGAAGATGCTCCGCGTATTCTCAAATCAGCTGCGTCAGATTCACAGAAAAACAGAATCCATTTTAAATAACGTTGCCGCAGATCAGCAGTCGGGTATGCTCGCTGTTGCAAAGAGCTTTTATGATGATGAACAGTATCGTTCTGCTGCAGATGTATATTTAAAATTCCTTTCACGGTATCCACAGTATGCACGCAAGGAAGAAATTGCAAAGCTGTATCAGGATTGTAAAATGCGTTATGAACGCATGGAAGCTCAGAGCCGCCGCAGTCTTCTGGATACTCCTACTGCCGAAGACGAAGGCTCACTCAAAATTTTCTCTCTTCCTGCATTTGAACGCTTTGCAAAGGAATATGAAGCCGGACAGGTTATTATTGCCGAATATGAACCGGGTGATTCGTTCTATCTTATTCAGAGCGGACGTGTTCAGCTTGTTAAGTGCGTAAATGGAAGTACAAAGAATCTTGATATCTTAAAGCCTGGTGAATTCTTTGGAGAAATGGCTATCCTCGATAAATCTCCTCGTTCTGCTACCTGTATGGCTGCCGGTCATGTAAAGTGTCTGGAATTCAACAAAGAAAACTTTGAGCTTTTGATTACCGGAAATCCTCAGACAGCCCTTGTTTTGCTCAAGCTGTTCTGCAAGCGTATTTACGACCAGAAGCGCCGCTTCCGCATTCTCTGCATAAAGGATCTGCAGGCACGTCTTGCCGATGTATTCCTTATGCTTGATGAAATGAATCCGGTTAATAATCCTATGGAAAAGACACGCCGCTTTAATGTAACACTTTCTGATATTGCACACTGGTCCGGTCTTTCACAGGAAGTTACCCGTGACGAAATAAACAAGCTTGTAGAAAAACGCAAGATAGAAGTTTTTGATACCTACATTGTTGTAAGCAACATAGTAGATATGCGCCGTATGTACGAAACCCGTTCCGGCAACGCAAACCGCTAAAACAATTTAAAAAATATATTTTTTTTCGCCGATTTAGCTCACCTGGTAGAGCAGCACCCTCGTAACGTGCAGGTAGTTGGTTCAAGTCCGACAATCGGCTTTCAGCCGCTTGACGGACTCGAACCAACTAACGGAGAGAGCGGCCAGAAAATCG
>JAILBH010000040.1 GCA_024681195.1 Treponema sp. | reverse complement strand
CGTGGTGCTATTCCGGCGCTGCTGCTTCACTGCAGTATTGGTACTGTATACTGCTGGTCTATTTTCAGTCAGGAAATTGCTAACTACATCGGCTTTTCAAAGGGTGCTGTAGAATGGGCATTCAGCTTTGCAATTTTCTTCCTTGGTATGTCAGCTGCCTTCCTTGGCGGTCTTGTAGAAAATAACATCCATAAGTCATCATTAATTGCATCTATTACATTTGCCCTTGGTATGGCTGGAACAGGTTTCTTTATCTGGTACGGTGGACGCAGTCTTCAATCTGGTCATCCAAGTGTACTTGCTCTTGTAGGAATTTACATCAGCTATGGCTTTATTATGGGTATTGGTCTTGGAACAGGTTACCTTTCTCCGGTTAAGACTTTAATGCTCTGGTTCCAGGATAAAAAAGGTCTTGCAACAGGGCTTGCAGTTGCAGGTTTTGGTGCTGCCAAAGCTATTGCGTCTCCAATCATGCAGGGAATGCTCGACAACATGGGACCAACCGGTATTTACAAGATGTTCTACATCCTCGCAGGTGTTTACTTTGTAATGATGTTTGTTGGTCACCTTATTCTTGCTAAACCTGAAGGTTGGGTTGAACCACAGAAAAAATCAAAGGAAGAGGGAATTATTGCAACCCTCAAGACAGAACCAATTGCTTCTTACATTGGAATCTGGCTCATGTTCTATATCAACATTACCTGTGGTCTTGCAATTATCAGCCAGGAAAAAATGATTGTTAAGTGTATTGGTCTTGGCGCTTCTGCCGGTCTTATTTCTACAATTTCTGCCTTGTTCAATGCAGGTGGTCGTTTAGGCTTTTCTGCCTGGGCAGACAAAATGAAGGACCGCAATACAATCTACAAGATGATTTTTGCCCTTTCAATTATTTCAACATTAATCGTTCTCTTTACAAAGGGAATTGCAAATGGTGCAGGAAACATAGCTCTCATCATCTTTGTACTTGCTTTGATTTTCATTGTAAACGCAGGCTACGGTGGTGGATTCTCTAACGTTCCGACACTTCTTTCTGACCACTATGGTATGGGTAACATTTCTGCAATCCACGGAATTACACTTTCTGCCTGGGCCTTTGCAGGACTTACCGGAAACCAGATGGCTTCTTTCATTGTAAACCACGTAGGCGAATACATTGAAGTTGCCGGCGTAAAGGCTAACCCTACAGGTTATCAGACAGTACTCATCGTAACAACAATCCTGTACGCCGTAGCAATGTGCCTCTGTCTCTTCCTGGTTAGACCTATGAAGAAGAAGCTTGCAGAAGGTAAATAAAGGAATATAGTTAATAAATAAACCTTTGAAAAAGCGTAGCGAAGGTTCTGACTTTGCGGAGCGTCATTTTCGCTCAGCGGAGCAAAGTCAGGTTCTTCGCGTAAGCTATTTCAATTAAAATTAATTTTTTTATGAAATATACCGATTTAAATTTACCTTCTGCCGGAGACACCGTTGTTTTGGTCTTAGCGGCGGGGTAGATTCCACCCTTACAGCATACATGCTCAAATCCCGCGGCTGCAAAGTAATTGGTGTTACTATGTCACTGTGGGATGATTCATTTCCAATTCTGCGTGATGAAAACGGACAGCCAAGAGCATTAAAAGATGCCTGTTTTGGTCCCGGAGAAGCAGACGACATAGAAGAATGCGAGCGCTTCTGCAAAAAATCCGACATTGAATATCACGTAATTGACGTAAAAGAAAAATACAAAAAAGAAGTAATCGAATATTTTAAGGCAGAATACAGGGCAGGGCGAACTCCAAACCCCTGCATCCGCTGTAACCGCATGATTAAGTTTGGCGCTCTTATGCAGGGGATGCACGAGCTTGGAATTGATTTTGATTATTTTTGTACCGGCCATTATGCCAAGGTTGTACGTCCGGATGAAGGACTTTTTGGAACCGACATTCGTCCTGCAATGATTGCGGGAGCTGCAGATGTTTCTAAGGATCAGACATATTTTATTTACCGGGTTCCCTCGGAAGTTCTGGAGAAGGTAAGGTTTCCGCTGGCCCTTATGAAAAAGGAAGAAGTTTTTAAGCTTGCCCGAGAGCTTGGTCTCGAAGCCGCAGAGCGGGATGAAAGTCAGGATTTTGTAAGTGCCGAATATTTTGACATGCTTTTTGCAGATGTTCCTTCAAAGCCGGGAGATATAATTGATCTTGACGGACACGTTATTGGTCATCACCGCGGAATTGAACATTATACAATCGGGCAGCGCCGAGGACTTGATGTTGCAGTGGGTTATCCGGTATATGTTCATTCAATTGACGCAAAAAACAATGTTGTAGTGCTTGCACCAAATGCAGCATTGGATTCGGTTGGCCTGCTTGCAGATGATTTTGTGTGGGCGGGTGATGCAGAGCCTCCGGATGGTTTTAAGGCAATGGTAAAAATCCGGCTTGCAAGTAGACCTGTTCCTGCAACTATAGAACGCTATACTCCACAAGCTGATGACGACTACAACTATAAAGGCCAGGTCTGGAAGGTAAGCTTTGAAACTCCGCAACGAGCTATTGCTCCAGGTCAGTCCGTCGTACTGTATGAAGATGGTGTAATTGTTGGTGGTGGTGTGATTGCCTCGTCATTGCGCGAGTTTGCAAAGCAAACTCGGTAAGCTCTGCGACAGGAGCAGCTGGCGACGAAGCAATCTACAACTATACTATTGACAACAATCAAAATAATTACTATATTATAGTTACATTCTTAATATAACTATTAATAATGGATTCGGCAAAAACCGAGTCCATTTTTTTTACTGGAAGAGATTGTCGGGACAAGCCCGACAATTACATGGAGCTTATGGATTACATACCTTATAGAAAAATTAAGTATTACGATGAGTGTGCACCACTCGTAGAAGGACTTGGTTATCGTCTTGTTGATCTTAAGATTGTACCTTCAAAAACAATTACAAAAATTTCGGCAATAATTACCGGAGATGATCCAAACGTAAATATTGGAGTAAATGATTGTGCAAAGGTACACAGAGCTCTTCTTGCACGCCTCGAAGCTCTTCTTGGAACAGAGGATACTTCAATGGAACTTACTTCTCCTGGAATCGAACACAATATAAAAAATGCAGCAGAGTTTGGTATATTCACTGGCCGTGGTGTTCGTGTATGGGACAAGACTATAAATGACTGGGTTAGTGGAACAATCACCAGCGCAGATGATAAAAGTGTTACTCTCAAAACAGAAGCAGGCAGCGAGAGTACAATAACATTTGAAAATATAGCAAAAGCTAAATTTATATATAATATATAAAAGTGGAAGCCGTATAAACGGAAAACCACGAGGAGTTTTTTTATGTCAGAAATGGCAGAGGCAATTCGCCAGTTGATTCAGGAAAAAGGTTATTCAGAAGATTCTGTAAAGCAGACAATCGAGAAGGCTCTTAAAGCTGCATATAAACGAACTTACGGAACTGATGAAAACGCTATTGTTAAATTTGCTGAAGATATGTCGGATGTTGCAATCTATTCACGTAAGGTTGTTGTAGATGGTGTATACGACCCTGTACGAGAATATGAGCTTGAAGATGCTAAAAAGCTTAGTGAAGATCTGGAAGAGGGTGATGAAATTGACCTTCTTGAAGATCCAAAAACCTTTGACCGTTCTGCAGTAGCAACCGGAAAACAGACTGCACATCAGGGACTTAACGAGACCTTTAAGGATTCTCTTTACAATGAATATAAAGATAAGATTGGAGAAATCATCATCGGTTATTACCAGCGCGAACGCAATGGCAATATTTATGTTGATTTGGGAAATGCAGGACGTCTTGAAGGTGTACTTCCTGTTAAATATCAGTCAAAGCTTGAGTTCTATGAAAAGAATGACAGAATCAAGGCTCTTATTGTTGATATCAAAAAGACTTCAACAGGTCTTCAGCTTATTTTATCACGTAGTGATCCAAAGCTTGTAAGCTCAATTTTGGAAAAAGAAGTTCCAGAAATTTCTGATGGAACTGTAGAAATAACTAAGATTGTACGTGACGCTGGTTATCGTACAAAGATTGCTGTTTATTCAAAACGCGAAGAAGTAGATCCAGTAGGAGCTTGTGTTGGTCTTAAGGGTATCCGTATTCAGAATGTTATTCGTGAGCTTTTGAACGAAAAGATTGACGTTTTGCGTTGGGATCCGGATCCTGTAGAATTTATTAAAAACGCTCTTTCACCAGCTCAGGTTAATCGTGTTCTTATTATGGATGCCGATAAACGTCAGGCTCTTGCAATTGTAGAAGAATCTCAGTTCTCTCTGGCAATTGGTCGTCAGGGACAGAACGTTCGTCTTGCAAACAGACTCTGTGACTGGAACATTGATGTTAAGACCGTTGAGCAGGCTGCAGAAATGGATCTTTCTTCATTCAATACTGTTCAGAATGCTCATGCTCTGTTTAATGATGAACAGGTTGAAGAAGCTTATGATGAAATTACAACAATTGCCGAGCTTCCTGGAGTTGATGAAAGAATTGCACAGCTTCTTAAAGAAAATGGAATCGAAGAGATTCAGGACTTTGTTGAAGCTTATGATGAAAACACAATTAATATCGAAGGCGTAACAAAAGAAGATTTGGATGCTGTGAACGAGCTTATCAATCAGAATGTTGAGTTTGTTGAAGAAGATGAAAACGCAGAAACAGAGGAGCAGGAACAGAGTGAAGAAGCTGTTGCTGAAACTGAAGAAGAAACTGCTGAAGAAGCTGAATACTTCTGTCCTGAATGTGGAGCAAAGATTACCCTTGATGATAAGGTTTGCCCTAACTGCGGAATTGAACTTGTATTTGAAGAGGACGAGGAATAGAATAATTTATGTCAGAAGAAACTGAAAAGAAACAAGAATTTGTAGTTCACAAGAAAAAACAGGATGCAGCTCCATCTGCAGCTCAAACTGCTTCTGCAGGTACTGCTTCTCCTGTAAAAAAGGTGCGCGTAGTAAAGAAAAAGGTTGTAACTCCCGAACAGGGTGCGGCTCAGCCTAAGGTCAAAACCGGTGAACAGCCAAAGAAGCTTGTAGTTAAAAAGCAGACTGCTGTGGCTGCCGGTACAGAAAAAAAGCCTGAAGGTGGAACAAAAACAGCTGCAAAACCTGAAAATAAATCACGTACCACATTTGAACTTAATCCTCCACGCCCTAATGTAAAGGCCGGAAATCTTTCTGATAAGGGCCGCAGTCAGGGAAAAGGAAACTTTAACCGTAACGGACAGTTTAGTGCAGGACAAAAAGGCAATTTCAACCGCGAAGGTGGAAACGGTGGCAGTGGATTTACCGGTGCGCAGGCACGTCAGGGATATCAGAACCGTGAACGCGACGGTGGAAAGGGTGGTTTTCAGAATAAACAGGGCGGCTTTAATCGTGGTGGTCAGGCTGGCGGACAGAAATTCGGCGGTAACGGCGGAGGAAATTTCCGTGGCCCACGTCCTGGAATGGGTGGACCTGGTGCTGCACCTGCAATGCCAATTGATAATTCACGTTCACCGGGAAAGAAAGCTGCATACAAAGGCAAAAAACAGATTTATAATCGCAAGGACGAAGAGCAGTACGATGACAAGTTTTTTGAACAGAAAAAGAAGGTCGAAACTCCGGCTTCAGTAGTTCCAAAGTCAATTGATATTATGGAATCAATTTCTGTATCTGACCTTGCACGCAAAATGAATCTTAAGGCAAGTGAAGTAATTGCCAAGCTCATGGGTATGGGTATGATGGTAACAATTACCCAGTCTATCGATAGCGATACAGCAACTCTTCTTGCCGCAGAATATGGCTGCGAAGTTCATCTTGTAAGCCTTTATGATGAAACTGTAATTGAAAGTGAAAATGACGAAGGTGTTGAACTTAAACCTCGTCCTCCAATTGTAACTGTAATGGGACACGTAGACCATGGTAAGACAAAGACTTTGGATGCTATCCGCCATTCACATGTTGCAGAAGGAGAAGCCGGTGGAATTACCCAGTCTATTGGTGCTTATTCGGTTACAACAGAAAAGGGTAAGATTACATTCCTTGATACACCAGGACACGAAGCGTTTACAATGATGCGTGCCCGTGGTGCTCAGGTAACAGATATTGTAGTACTTGTAGTTGCAGCCGATGACGGCGTTATGCCTCAGACTCTGGAAGCTATTGCTCACGCTAAAGATGCAAAGGTTCCAATCATTGTTGCAGTAAACAAGGTTGATAAACCGGAAGCAAATCCGGATCGTGTTAAGACTCAGCTTAGCGAGCTTGGACTTACTCCGGAAGAGTGGGGCGGAGATACTCAATATGTTCATATTTCTGCTCTTAAGAAAGAAGGTATCGATGACCTTCTTGAAGCAATCCTTCTTCAGGCCGAAATGCTTGAGCTTAAAGCAAATGATGAATGTCGTGCCGAGGGAAAGATTCTTGAATCCCGCGTAGATCAGGGACGTGGTGTTGTTTCATCTGTAATTATTGAGCGTGGTTGTCTTAAGCAGGGTGACCCATTTGTTGCCGGTATTTATTCTGGACGTGTTCGTGCCATGTTTGATGACAGAGGCCGCCGCATTACAGAAGCAGGTCCATCAAGTCCTGTAGAAGTTTTGGGTATGGAAGAAATGCCAAATGCAGGGGATCCATTCCAGGTAACAGAAAGCGAAAAGGATGCTCGTGCAATTTCTTCTAAACGTCAGGAACTTAAAAGATTTGAAGCAGCTAAGGCTGTTAAGAAAACAACTCTTGATACTCTTTACAAAGATATTGAAAACAAAGAAGTTCGTGAGCTTAAGGTTATTATTAAGGCCGATTTGCAGGGTTCTGCAGAAGCTCTTAAATCTTCTCTGGAAAAACTTTCTACCCGCGAAATCCGTCTTTCTGTTATTCATTCAAGTGCAGGTGCAATCAACGAATCGGATGTTACACTTGCTGCAGCAGACTCAAATGCAATTATTATCGGATTTAATGTTCGTCCAACTCCAAAGGCTAAAACTCTTGCAGAGCAGGAACAGGTAGAAATCCGCAAGTACAATATTATCTACAAGTGTGTTGAAGAAATACAAGCCGCTATGGAAGGTATGCTTCAGCCGGATACAAAGGAAGAAGTTATTGGACAGGTGGAAGTTCGCGATACATTCAAGGTTCCAAAGGTTGGAGTTATTGCCGGATGTATGGTTACAGAAGGTATTGTACGAAGAAATTCCAGCGTAAACCTTATCCGCGATGGAATTGTAAAGTTTACAGGAAAGATTTCTTCCCTCAAGCGCTTTAAGGATGATGCCAAGGAAGTTAGCGTAGGCTACGATTGTGGTATTGGTCTTGAAAACTGGCAGGATATTCAGGTTGGTGATAAGCTCGAAGTATTCGAAATTGTTGAAATTGCCAAGAAGCTTGGTAAGACAATTGCAGAAGAAGAAGCCGAAGCCGCAAAGCGTAATGTAACTGCAGCTGGTTCAGAAGGAGCTGAATAATGGGACAATACAGGCTTCAAAGACTTGATGATCAGCTGCGGGATGAAATTTCAACTCTGATTATGCGTGGTCAGGTAAAAGATCCCCGTGTTAATACTTTCTTAAGTATTAACAGGGTTGAAGTTACTAAGGATTTAAGCTACGCAAAAGTTTTTGTTTCCTCTTTTCTTCCTGATGGAGATTTAAAGCGTGGGGTTGCAGGTTTAAATGCAGCTGCAGGCTTTATCCAGCGCGAAATTGCACAAAAACTCCGTATCCGTCAGTTTCCAAAGTTAACTTTTGTTGTAGATGCCGGAATGAAAGAAGGCTTTAATATGGTCCAAAAGCTTAACGAACTTGAACGCGAAAGAAAAGAAAACGCGGAAAATAATGGATAAAATTGTTCTTCTGGCAAAACAGCCGGGAATCACATCTTTTACTTCTCTTTATAATGTAAAGAGAGCCTTCAATACAACTAAAGTAGGTCACACCGGAACCCTTGATAATTTTGCTCAAGGGCTTTTAGTTGTATGTACAGGCCGTCTTACAAAACTAGCAGGAAACATCATTGAATTTGACAAATCTTATAAGGCAGTACTTCGTTTTGGATGTGAGACAGATACTCTTGATTACGAAGGAAATGTTGTTAAGACTGGACCTTTGCCGGACGAAGAAACTGTACGTAAGGTTGTTGCTTCGTTTGTAGGAGAACAGGTGCAAATGCCTCCCGTATTCAGTGCAATTCATGTAGATGGGAAACGTGCAAGTGAACTTGTCCGTAAAGGTGTAGAAGTCCAGCTGCCTGCAAGAAAAATTTGTGTTTACAGTGCAGACATCCTCGATATGAAAATAGATTCAAATGGAGGAGTGCAGGCCTGCCTTGTAGATTTTTCTGTTTCTAAAGGAACTTATATCCGTTGTCTTGCAAGAGATATTGGAGAGGCCTGTGGTTCTGCCGCTCATTTGATTGGACTTTACAGAACAAGAGTTGGCAATTTTGATATTAAAGATGCTGCAGGCTTTGAAAGTTTACCATCCTTTGATATAGAAACCTGTCAGACTTTTGCAGAAAAGAAAACAATCAATACAAAAGCTGATGACGAATCCATAAAAAAAGAGATTATAGAAAAAGCGCGCGATTTTGACGAAGAAACAGCCCTTCAATGTGGTTTTAAAATCCTGAATTTAAAAGATGAGAAGTCCGAAGAAGATTTCCGCTTTGGCCGCCCTTTACATAAATCCTTCTTCACTCAGAATGTTCAGATAGATTCTCCAAATGACATCTTCGCCATTTTTACTCCTGCCAAACTCTTCTGCGGTCTTCTGAATTGCAAAAACTACGCCTCCCACCACCTGGGCTACAAAATGGTAATCCAAGATAAATAAAAACTTAAAAAAAGCCCCAGCTAGAGATGGGCAGTGAGAGTGTCGAAATCCCGGCATGCGCCTAATAGCAAATCCGTTAAAAAAAATTGCGCCAGCAATTTTTTAGGATTTACTTACTTTGCGCACGGAACGAGCGGAGCGAGTGACGTCTGACAGAATGTCGGGAGTTCGCTGAATGGAAAAGGCTTTAAAAACACGAAAGGCTAGGTATAAACCTAGCCTTAACTTGGGCAGTGAGAGGATCGAACTCCCGACATTCTGGGTGTAAACCAGACGCTCGTACCAGCTGAGCTAACTGCCCGAATCACTCATAAGTGATAAATTTAATATAACAAAAATCTTTTTTTATGTCAATACATTCACTTGTTTCTAAACGAAAAAATTGTTATTATTTAAGTAAATGAAAAAGTTTCGGATACTTTTATACATTTTTATTGCTTTCTCTTTCTATTCCTGTTCTAACCCTCAGAACGTTAACTTAAAAAATCAGGAAAATACTCTGCGAAATGAATTAAATAATAAATCAGAAAAAATTATCTGGACAACCGAAATTGATGCTTCAAGATTAAATGAAGAAATGAATACCTTCATCAAAATTGCAGATAAAAATCTTATCAGTCCAAAACTCATTCAGTCTCTTAGAGATGTTACACCTCCTGTTTATCCTTGTATAAAAGATTTGGAAAGTCTTGATACATCTGGTATGAATACAAATCTTTATAATGTAGTTAAAGACTTTTGCACAAACTTAATTGACAATTCAGATAACCTTGATTCTTATTTTAATACAGATTACTTTTTTAATTATGTATTCTTCAAAAAAGACCTTAAAGATATCTGGCCTGTAGAAGAAGACGAAGAGCTTTTTGACCGCTTTGTAATTTGTAAAGCCTTTGAAAACAAAGATATTGCTCAGGTTCCGGTAAGATTTTATAAAGATAAAGAATTTGTTGATTTATCTTTATATCTGGCTTACTATGGTGAGTATAAGATAACAAAAATTGAAATAATCAGGTGGGGGAACTTGAATGGAGAAACAGAACAAAAACAGTAATTCCAAAGAGAATAATCAGGACAAACTGTCTGGCATTGAAAGAGCTCTTGTTCTTCAATATCTTATGGATGGAAATGTACCGGTTACATTAACTCCTGTTGAAGAAGTAAAATCTACTTCTAACGAAACCATTCATTCACTGTCTTCGCAAATTTTTCCAATTGCATTAAAACCAGAACACATTCATGTTCAGAAAAATGGAAAAATCCATCTGGAAAATCCTCCTCAGTCAGTTGTTGGATTTGCCGGTAAAACTGTACGCGTAGAATTTTATTTTAACAGAGTAGGCCTGTATTTTTCATCAATTGTAGATAAAGACAGAAAGGGTCTTTATATTCTAGTTCCGGAAACGCTGAATCGCATAAAAGATGTAGAAGAAAAAACTGATTACGATTTTTCTGCAGTTTTGTTCTTTGAATGCAATTCAAAAAAAGATATTAATAAAACTTGTGTACCTTGGGAAAAAGAAGTTTTATTTTCCCGCCCGGTATGGAAATCAATTCCATTGGAAAATCAAAAGAAAGCAAAAGAATTGCTTGAACAGTTTGTAGCAAAGGCTAAAGTCGAAAAGAATGCCGGTAATGGTATTCAGCTTATTCCTGTCTGCAACTATCTTACGTATGAACCGGAACAGAAAATTCAATCAATCGAAAACCGTGTAATGCCACATGATATTCTTTATGTTGATCACGAAAGAATTGTATTAGGAACAACTAACGAACAGGATAATTATGTTCTTAGAAATGAATATGGACTTAAACTTTGTTTTTCAATTAAAAACAGTCCTATTCTTTCACGAGATATTTTTGTCACTTGCGCTGTAAATAATATTTATTCTTCTGCTGATGGAAAACGTAAATGCATAGATTTTATTTATACAACACTACAGGAAGAAGATTTACGCTATCTTTACGAAAAGGCTACTAAGAGACTGTTTGTTTAGCAGGTTTGTTCTTTTCTTTTTTTGTAAAAGCCCGTTTTTTCCCAAGCACCATAGAAACCGGATTAAGATAAGGAATATTTTCGCAGAAAATTTTTATGATTACAGTCATTGGAACTGCTAAAATCATTCCTATAAAGCCCCAGATGTAACCCCATAAGGCAAGACTAACAAGAATTGCAAATGGAGAAAGCCCAAGCCGTTCTCCTTCAATTCTTGGTTCAAGAATCTGACCAAGCAGAAAATTCAGGGCAATCATAAATACAAAAATAAAAATTACTTTTCCATAATGCGGATAAAATTGAAGTAATGCAAAAAGTGTTGTTGTAATTGTCGAAATAATTGAACCAAAGGTTGGAATAAAGTTCAGAATAAAAGCAACAAAGCCCCAGACAATCGGAAAGTCAAGCTTGAGCAAAAGAGAAACAACATAAACCAAAAGACCGGTTGCAAGCGAAATAAAAAACTTAATGGAAAGAAAGCGGACAACATCTTCACCAATCTGTGAAGAAATATTCAATACAGTCTGTTTGCTTTCTTCTTTTACCGAATTTGTGATGCGGCGTTTTAAAGCCTTAATTTCTATTAAAAGAAAAGCAAACATAATCAGAATGAGTACAAGAGATTTCCCAAAAGATACAACTCCCGAAGAAAGTTCCAAAGCAAAAGTTTGAATATATTGTCTTACTTCAAGAATATCCCATATGTTGTTGATAAAGCTCTTTTCGGAATCAAAAGCAAGCCCAAACTGTTCGGCAATAACTTTGTAAATGGACATAAAACGGTTTTCATATTTTGAATATTCATTTGCAATTGTAGAAAGTCCTTTAACCAGAAGACCCGAAACAGAAAAGATTGTAACAAGAATTAATAAAACAATGATGAGTGATCCTGCAATCCATGGTATCTTTGCTTTGATTTCCAGGTTACGTACAACCGGATAAAAAGAAAGCGCCATGAGGATTGCAAGTGTTACAGGAATTAAAACGGAAGATAATTCCATGCAAAGAAATCCTGCCAGAATTATGGCAAAGAAAAGCAATAAAAAAAATATTGGTTTCTGATAATTAGTTTCGTTCATTCAATTTCCAATGTGGTAGACCTAAAAAACGCTGTGCGTTTTTTTTAACGGTCTGCTATTAAACACCGGCCGCCAGCGGCCTTACACATTTTTAGGCATAATCTTATCAAAGCCGCAGTATGGTACAAGTACTTCAGGAATTGTAACAGAACCGTCGGCATTCTGATAGTTTTCGAGAATTGCGAGCATTGCACGGCCTACGGCAATTGCAGTTCCGTTAAGAGTGTGAACGTACTTATTCTTTCCGTCATCATCCTTGTATTTAATGTTCAAGCGGCGAGCCTGATAGTCTGTACAGTTAGAAGTAGATGTAACTTCTCCATATTCTCCACCATTGCGTCCCGGCATCCAGGCTTCAAGATCCCACTTGCGGTAAGCTGGAGCACCAAGATCTCCTGTACATGTATCTACAACATGGAATGGAAGACCAAGGCCTGTAAAGATTTCTTCTTCTATCAGGCGAAGCTTTTCGTGAATTTCATCTGACTGTTCAGGAGTAGAGTAGGCAAACATTTCTACTTTGTCAAACTGATGTACGCGATATAAACCCTTAGAGAACTGACCTGCAGCTCCGGCTTCGCGGCGGAAACAGTGAGAAAGGCCACCGTAAAAACGAGGAAGAGTTGCTTTGTCTAAAATCTCATCCTGGTGATAACCGCCCAAAGTAATTTCGGCAGTTGCAACAAGACAGGTTCCTTCTTCTTCGATTGAGTAAACATTTGATTCGTTACCGCGAGGATTAAAACCAATTCCCTTAAGAACTTCTTCTTTAGCAACATCAGGTGTAATGAACATCTGGAAGTTATGCTTGCGGAGTGTGTTCAAGGCATACATGATAAGAGCCTGTTCAAGGAAAACTGCTTCATTTTTAAGGTAGTAAAATTTAGGACCACTAACTTTAGTACCGCGGTCAAAGTCTATGATGTCCAGGGATTCGCCAAGCTGAACGTGATCTTTTGGTTCAAAGTCAAACTTGCGTGGAGTTCCTACCTTTTTAACTTCAAGGTTCTCTGTATCCAGCTTTCCAACTGGAGCATCCGGGTGAACCATGTTTGGAATCTGACGTGCAGCTTCTTCCAAAGCTGCTTCAATTTCTTTTGATTCGGCTTCTACTGCAGAAATCTCGTCTTTAATAGCTTTACCTGCAGCAATGAGTTCCTGACGCTTATCATTATCAAGCTTTTGCTTCATAGCCTGAGCGTTTTCATTTCTCTTCTGCTGAAGTCCCTGGAGTTTTGTTACTAAAGCTGTTCTCTTATCAAAAAGTTCTACAACTTTGTCTGCATCTGCAGTCATATTTCTGTTTATGATATTCTGTTTTACAGCTTCAAGATTGTCCTTAATAAATTTGTAATCAAGCATTTTATATTCCTCGTATTTTTAGTTTGTTAATGAATAAGTAATAGTTACTGTAGAAGTAATGGAAACGTTTCCTGCTTCTATTGGTGTAGAATAATAGTCTGCAGCTACGGCTCTTAATGCCCCATTTGTAGCAGACTTTGAATAAGAAGAAGGATTGTAGCCTTCATTAATTTCTATAACATTTGCAATTTTGCAGCCGCTTGCTCCTGCAATAAGGCTTGCAGCATCCTGTGCATTCTGAACTGCAAGGGTGCGTGCTTCGCGCAAGGAATTAGGATTTTCCTTTGCAGAATAGTTGAACGATGTGAGACCGTTTGCTCCATTTGCAACTGCGTTATCAATTACATTACCTGCGTTTTCAAGATTACGGATAAGAACCTGGATGTAATTAGTAACAGTGTATTTTCCAGGATAAGTATTTGAGTTATCCTGTGAGATTCTGTAATCGGTAGTTGTAATGTCGTCGGAAGAAACACCTGCTTCCTTAATTTTTTCAATAACCTTTGTTGTGAGCTCTGCATTCTTTTCGCGGGCAAGGTTAACATTCCATTCATTTGTTCTTACAAGAAAACGTACTGTAAGCTGATCTGCCGGAACTGTTACGATTCCTGTTCCCGAAACTGTTATTGTTCTTACCTGTTCTGTGGGTTTATTTACTGTACAGGAGGCTAACGAAAGTAAAACTCCTGCTGCAATTAAAATTGAAAATTTCTTAAACATTCCATTCCTCCTTATTAGTGAATGTCTATATAAAATCTTTTAAGATAGATAATTCGTTTGTTTGCATTATCCCAGTAAGGACTGGCAGGATAATTGTCGCACAAGGTCTGATATGTATTGATGGCTTCCTTTATGTTTTTAAGAGGAGAGTCACTTTCCAGAATTTGGCCAAGAAGATAAAGAGCTTCGTCTCTGTTATCATTTGCATATTCCATATATGAGTTTAAAAGCTTGTATGCTTCGGAATAGTTTTTATTATCAATCAGCGATTTTGATTGTTTAACATATGCACTGTAATCAGGAACTTCTTCTACCTCAAGAACTTCCGGTTCATCATCTTCAATAACAATCACATCTTCCTGGACAGGTTTTGCCGCAGCTTTAGTTGTAGTTGCTTCTTTTGTAGAAGTTGCAGTCTGGCTCTGTGTTGTTTTTTCTGTAACCACTGGAGCCGCAGCCTCCACAGCCTTTGCTTCCTCTTCCTGTTTTTTCTGGGCTTCCTTATTTTTTGTTGAAGAAGACTTTGCAGGAGTTTCTGGTTTTGCAGGAACAACTTCCTTATATTCAGGAGCATTAACTACAGTATTTGAAGAGCCCTTCTTTTCAAGAACAGTTACTTCAATATAGTCGTCAATATATTCTCCTGTAAGATTATCAACCTTATAAAAGTGATGAATTTGTGTGCCGGCCTCTTTTGCAAGAAGTGTATATTTTGTATCTGCAGTGCCAAGCTTTCGTCCGCGGCTTGCAAGATTGTTGTATTCACCGTCAGAGCCCATGTAAATCCAGCCATTACCAGGGTAGGTGATTACTAAAGATTCTCCCTTCTTTAATGAAACGCTTCTGGACGGAACAATTACTATTGGTTCCGGTTCTTCCTGAATTTCAATTTCTGGTTCAATCACAGCTGCTGTGTCAGAAGAGTCTACGGCAGCCAGAGCCTCTGCGTCACCAGGAGCCTCTGCTGCAACTGCAGCTTCTGTCTCGTCTGCAGGTGTTTCCGGTAAAGCTGTTTCCGGCAAAGGAGGAAGCTCTTCTTCCTCTGCAACAGGCTCTTCTATTTTTTGAGCCTGTTCCTGTTCTTCCAAAGCCTTCTTTATTTCTTCCGGTTCAACGTATGGAAGATCTATGATTTCAGGTTCTTCAATTTCGTCAAGTGGAGGATATTCGTTATTTATGAATACATCGGTTTCTGTAGAATCGGTGGTGGCTTCTGATTCAGCTGGTGTTGTGGAATCGGTTTCTTCGGTGGAAGCAGCGGTGTCACCAGATTCAAGCTCGTTTACTGCATCTTCTAAAACATCGGTTTCTTCTGTAATTTCTGGCGCAGTAAGCTCCTTGGGATCTAATGTACCGGTGTTTTTGGAACCGCAGGAAACTAAAGTAAAAACAGCTGCAATTGCGAATAAAGAAACTATTTTTCTAATCATGGCGCGGCTCCTATAATATCATTTATAATATTATCATTTGCTTTTTCAAGCGAATCTATATCTTTCTGGCCTGGTATTACAAACCAGGTTCCAGTCTGTTCATCATCCCATTTATCTTTTGTTTCTCTGGAAATGCTGTAATCTGTATGAATCTCAGGACCATCGGGAACAAGAATCTGCTCGGTAAGAACAATTTCTTTTTTATCAACAGCCTTTTCCTTTTTGTTATGTGGCAGACACAAAAGAAGAATAAGCAGAAGAAGAACACTCACACCAAGACATGTAAACAAAATTGCATTACGTTTATTTTCACGACAGTATTCTGCAATTTTTTCATAAAGCGAAACAATCTTTTCTTTTAAGTTTTCAAAAAAACTTTTAAAATCCATAGATTATTTTTCCTTTTCCGGATCGGTAATAGTACCATCCGGATTATGAATACGCTTTGGCGGGCGAGGTGGAATTACAACACCTTCTTCTTCAGGAACATCCTCATCAACAAAAGGAGTTGCTGAACGGTCAATGTCGGCTCCGTATTTAATATCCTGGTCAAGACGAAGTGCAATTACCTTACTTACGCCCGATTCCTCCATTGTAATACCAAGCATTGTAGAAGCACCCATTACAGTTTTCTTATTATGAGTAATTACAATATACTGACTTACGTTTGCAAAGCTTTCCAAAGTGGTTACAAAGCTCGAAACGTTCTTATCATCAAGAGCTGCATCAATTTCGTCAAGCAGACAGAAAGGACTTGGACGAACCTGATAGGTTGCAAAAAGCAGGGCTACCGCAGTCATTGTCTTTTCACCACCAGAAAGAAGTGCAATATTTTCAAGCTTCTTTCCAGGAGGCTGTGCGTAAATATCAATACCGGAGCTTAAAATATTTGCAGGATCTGCGAGCTTAAGCTCTGCACGTCCACCATTAAACAATCGGCGGAACATGTTATGGAAATTCTTTTTAATCTGGTTGTAAGTTTCAATAAACATTTCTGCAGACTTGGACTTAATTTCTTCACTAACGCGAACAAGGTTTTCAAGAGAGCGCTGTGTGTCTTCATAGTTTGTTTTTTGTCTGTCATAACGTTCGCGAACTTCGTTGAATTCTTCGGGTGCCATAAGGTTTACAGAGCCAAGACTGTTAAAGCTTTCGCGTGCCTTTGCAAGCTTTTCACGGATGTCCGAAGCCGGAGTTGTAATCTTATACATGCGCTCTTCAAATTCCATAAGGTCATGAGAGTACTTGTCCTGAAAGTTCTGTTTAATGTTTTTTATGTCACTGTCAGATGAGTTTAAAGAAAGAGAAAGACTTTCAACCTTTTCCTGATACTTGTTCTGTTCTTCGCGTTTTTTGTTTAATGTGTCACTCTTACCGGAAACACTCTTATTGCAGATTTCAATTTCTTTGTCCAGTTTGTTCATTTCATCTGCAAGCGTTTTTCCACGCTGTTCAATTTCGGCAAGTCCTTCTTCAAGTTCAATTATCTGTTCTTTGATTTCATCAGCACGTTTATTTTCGCCATAAAGCTCATCCTGTGTTTCCTGGAAGGTAGCTTTTTCGGAAGCAAGAGAACGCTTAATCATGCTAATCTGATTCTGGCAGGCAGTAATCTGTTCAGACATCTGAATTTCGTTAATACGAAGCTTGTTCAGTGTCTCATTGTATTCATTTATCTTGCGGCTAAGATCTGCGTTCTGAGCATGAAGGCCTTCAATCTGACCATTAATATTTTTAATCTGATCAAGATTTTCGGCAATCTTTTCATCAATACCGCGTTTCTTAGTCATTATTCCCTGTGGAGAAAGGAACTCTGTAATAAAGGCAGGGGAGGCTTCAAGATATTTAGATAGTGAAGTCTGGATTTCTTCAAAAATACTATGTGCTTCACCAAAAGAATCTGCAGCTTCTTTTACAGTAGAAAGACTTTCTTCGGCATTGTGCTTTTGAGAAGCAAAATCATTAAAGATATTTTTTCGTCCCTCAAGATAAATCTTAAGGCGGCTCATATTTGTATCAAGCTCTTCTTTTGCAAGTCTCATTGCGCTTTCGCTAAAACCGGCGGACTTAAGTTTTTCATCAAGCTTAGTTACAATGTCTTCTGTAATAGCCGCAAGTTCTTTCTGGAGTTCTGCGCGTTTTTCATCAAGCTGTGCAATCTGATCTTTGAGCTGACCGGCACGTTTATCATTTTCTGTAATCTGAGAGCCGGAAGTTTCAATATTTTTTTTGAAGGAAACAATATTATCTTTGATGCCTTCGAGCTGCTTGTTCTTTTCGTGAAGGATTGCATCCTGTTCGTCAATTTCTTCCTGAAGATTATCAATGCGTTCCTGGATAGTATTAAGCTTTGCTTCAAGAATGCTTACCTTTTCTTTAATTTCCGAAGCACGCTGATTGGCCTGTTTTATAAGTTCAAGTTTTCCGTTTTTTTCCTGACCAATACCAATCAAAAGTCCCTGCTTGGCATATAAATCATTTTGCAGAGACTTAACTTTATCCATGTTCTCAGAAATTGTATTATTGATTTCATCAATTTCCTGACGAATTTTGTCTCGTTTGGCCTGAACGTTTTTAAGCTCTTCCTCGTGACGTGCTTTTTCCTGAACAAAATTTTTAAGACGGAGCAGGGTAAGGTCAAGCTCGTTTTGATAAATTTCTTCCTTGAATTTTCTATACTTGATTGTCTTTTCGGATTGAACCTTGAGCGAATCATACTGGCGCTTAATCTCGTTAAGAGAGATTTCGATCTGCTGCATATTGATTCTGGTTTTTTCCAGCTCGCGTTCAGCTTCTGCACATTCTGCCTTACTGCGGCTGATTCCTGCAGCCTCTTCAAAAAGATAGCGACGATCTTCCGGTTTGCTCGAAAGTACCTGATCAATTTTACCCTGTTCCATTACAGAGTAAGCTGCTTTACCAACACCAGTATCCATAAAAAGACGGCGGATTTCTGTAGGACCTGCCTGTCTCTGGTTAATAAAATATTCCTGGTCACCGGAACGATATAAACGTCTTGTGATTGCAATTTCTGAATCATCAAGAGGAAGAAGTCCGTTTTCGTTAGAAAGAGTTAAAGTAACTTCTGCAGTATTAAGGGAAGCTCTTCGTTCTGTTCCGTTAAAAATAACGTCTTCCATTTTTTCTGCACGAAGGTTTTTAGAGCGGTTTTCGGCCAGTACCCACTTAATTGCATCAACTACGTTACTTTTTCCGCAGCCGTTAGGGCCCAGCAATGCTGTAATACCCTCTGCAAAATCTATATGAGTTCTGTCTGCAAAAGACTTAAAACCATAAATGTCCAGACTTTTTAAAAACACTTGTCTTTCCGCCCATCAAAAATATTAATTAATTTATCCTTATTATTATAATGATTTTGAGTATGTTTTTCAATTATTTTATGGGGTCCCTGAGCTTGTCGAAGGGGGCTGTTATACTATAGGTTCAGATATTTTCCCGTTCCTTATCTGCTTAGGATATACAGTAAGTCCAAACTTCTTTTCGAGCGCTGCATAATGCCGCATTTCAACTTCATCGCCAATAACAACATTTATACCGCGTTTTCCGGCTCTGGCTGTACGTCCGCTTCTATGAATAAAAAAGTCATCTTCTTCCGGCAAATCCATCTGAATAATATGTGTAATATCGGGAATATCAAGTCCTCTTGCCCCAAGATCACTGGTTATTAAAATCCTGCATTTTCCGCTTCTGAATTTATCTATTGCAGCTTTTCGCATTTGTTTGTCGGCTTTGGCAAATAAAGCCATACAGTCAACATGCTTATAGGTGAGTTTTTTATAAATGTTTTCTACCTGATCAGACCTGGAGGTAAAGATTAATGCCTTGCCCGGGTTTTCTGCAGCAAGAAACTTTCTCAAAAAGTCAATTTTTTCGCGATTCTCTGCATAAATTGCCCAGTGAGTAATGCTTTTAGAAAGAATAAATTCTTCGGGCATGATTTTTTGTTCAGCATCTGCAAAAAAGATTCTTGAAGCCTTATTCAAAGTTGCAGAACATCCTATTATCTGACAATTTTTGGCCACACAATTACGAAGATTATCTGTATCTTCATAGCTTTCTTTTTTAAGTAGTCTGTCGCATTCATCAAAAATAAGTGCATAAATGTCATTTACCTTAAGCTTTTTAAGGCGTATAAGCTCTACAAGTCGTGCTGCAGTACCTATTACAATCTGTGGTTTTTCCTTTAAAGTTTCGAGCTGGCGTTTAAGAGGTGCACCACCAATAAAAAGAGCTGTTTTTCGCTCGGTAATTTTTTTTGCAGCAGTGTTAATCTGGCTGGCAAGCTCAAAGGTTGGTGCGCAAACCAGAATTCGCAGGGTTGTAGTGTCACTGTCTTTTTCAAGCTTATCTATAAGAGGCAAAAGGTATGCATAGGTTTTACCAGTTCCTGTTTCTGATTGAAAAATAAGGCTTTTTCCTTCTGCAATTTGAGGAATAACTTCATTCTGTACTTTAGTTGGTTGTGTTATTCCGTTTTCTTCAAGCTTTTTGAGAATTGTTTGAGAAAGGTTAGAAAAAGCGCCTTGCTTTCCGGTATTATCGCTACTCATAAACATAATATAGCATACTACAAAAAAATCTGCTATAATATATATATTATGAAAATCGGAATTGATGCTTTCGGCTGTAATCACGGGCAATCTGGAATTGGAGCCTTTCTCCTTAATTTTATAAAAAACATTCCTCCAGAAACTTCACTTGAATTTGAACTTTTTGGTCTTGAAATTGACCGCTATACCTATACCGCAGATTCAGAAATCCCTTTTACTTCTGTAAGTATTGATGACAATATAAAAGCAATCCGTCGATGGCACAAAATCCGGCTTAAAAATTTCTGTAAGCGTAATAAATATGATGCTGTAATTGTTCCTGCTTCAGATATTGTTCTTCCCCGTAAAATAAAATGTCTTTCAGTTTTTATTATGAATCGAACTTTCTGTTCTCTTAATGATAACAGAGAACGAAAAGCCCTTAAAAAGGCGTTTAAAAATGCAGAGCTTATAATTGCTTCTTCTGAATATATAAAAAACGATCTTGTTGTTAATGGCTTTGAAAAAGAAAAAATTCGTGTAATTAAAAACGGAATTGACCATAAATTATTTTTCCCTCTGGAAGAAACAAAAGCAGATGCAGAGTTTGTTGATATCAAACCTTTTGCAATTAAACGTCCATATTTTATTTATACTTCCAGGCTTTCCAGTTCAGATAAAAAGCATATTGAACTTATCAAGGCTTTTGAAATCTTTAAAAAAAGAACAAATTGTCCGCACCGTCTGGTTCTTGCCGGAAGTGATGGAGCATATACAGAAAAAATTCATAAAGCGGCCTGGGACTCCGAATACGCTTCAGAAATTTTAATTACAGGACATTTTCCTCAAGAAAGCCTACAAAAATTATACTGCGGCTCTGCAGCCTGTGTTTTTCCGGCTGTCAGTGAAGGAGTGGGGCTTCCTGTAATAGAAGCTATGGCCTGTGGAGTTCCGGTTTTATGTTCCAATCAGGGGGCATTACCGGAGATGGGTGGAGATGCCCCAATTTATTTTGATTCAGATAATGCAGAAGAAATTGCAATTGATATGCAAAAGATTGTAGAAGATGAAGATTTTGCAAAAGAAATGATAAAAAAGGGCTTTGCAGTTTCCAAAAACTTTAACTGGGAAAACACAATTAAAGAAACTGTAGCTGCAATAGCCACTCTTTTTTAAGTATATAAGTTTATGATGAAGCAGCCAGTTCCTGTGAAGAAGGCAGCTTTTTAATCAAAGACTGAATGTCAAACTTTTTTGTGTGGTTTACAACATCCTTTGTAACAACCAGTTCTTTCTTTCCTTCAATATCAGGAATTTCAAACATAATGTCTGTAAGCATTTTTTCTACGATTGTACGTAAGCCACGGGCACCGGTTTTTTGTCTTATAGCTTCGTTTGCAATTTCTTCGATGGCTTCTTTTTCAAATTTGAGGTCTGCGTTATCAATTGCAAAACTTGCCTGGAACTGCTTTGTAATGGCATTCTTTGGCTCTGTAAGGATTGAAACAAGGTCATCTTTTGTGAGCTCTTTGAGCGCAACAGTAATAGGCATACGACCAATAAGTTCAGGAATAAGTCCAAATTTTACAAGATCATCTGGCGTAGTCTGATTCAAAAGATTCATTTTTTCTTCTTCATCCATCATGCCTACGTTGGAACCAAAGCCCATTGAGTGGGCTGCAATACGCTGTTCAATAATTTTATCAAGGCCTACAAAAGCACCGCCAAGAATAAACAGAATGTTAGTTGTGTCTATCTGAAGCATTTCCTGGTTAGGATGTTTTCTTCCACCCTGAGGAGGAACGCTCGCATTTGTTCCTTCAATAATTTTCAAAAGTGCCTGCTGAACACCTTCGCCGCTTACATCACGAGTAATTGATGTATTTTCGCTCTTGCGTCCAATCTTATCAATTTCATCAATAAAGATAATTCCGCGCTGGGCTGCTTCAATGTTACCATCTGCAGCGTTAATAAGCTTGAGCAGAACATTTTCTACGTCTTCACCAACATAACCTGCTTCGGTAAGGGTAGTGGCATCTGCAATTGCAAATGGAACCTTAAGCTTTTGCGCAAGAGTTTTTGCAAGAAGAGTTTTTCCGCTGCCTGTTGGACCAATAAGAAGTACATTTGATTTTTCAATCTGAACATTGTCTGTATTGTCTGTCACCTGATCCAGACTGTAATTTGTAGCCATTCGTTTATAGTGGTTGTAGACTGCAACAGAAAGAACCTTTTTTGCTTCGTCCTGACCAACAACATATTGATCCAGGTAATCTTTAAATTCCTTTGGAGTTGGAACTTCGTTCATTTCAATTGGAGTAAGTTCTGCTGCCTGAAGATCAAGCTTATCCTGGCAGGCAGAAATACATCTGTCGCAAATAAATGCGCCTGTTGGACTAGCAATGAGCTTTCTATCTCTATCAGCTGGTTTTCCGCAGAAAAAGCAGTAGCAGTTTGCTGCATTAAACATACCTGGTCTTTTCATTTTACAACCTTCTATATATTAAAAATCAAAAGTTTATTTTTTACGTGATGGCATTACATGGTCAACAATGCCATATTCCAAAGCATCCTGAGCCGACATATAAAAGTCACGTTCAATATCAGTAGAAACCTGATCAACAGACTTTCCTGTGTCGTTTGCAAGATATTCAATGGAAAGTTTTTTAAGGCGGATAATTTCTTTTGCAAGAATAGAAATATCGCTTTCCTGACCTTCAACTCCGCCTCTTGGCTGGTGAATCATTACACGACTTGAAGGGAGTGCATAACGCTTTCCTTTAGTTCCTCCGGCAAGCAGAATTGCAGCCATACTTGCAGCCTGACCCATACAGATAGTCTGAATGTCGCACTTTACGTATTTCATTGTATCGTAAATTGCAAGTCCTGCAGTTACCATTCCGCCGGGAGAGTTAATATAAATGCTTATATCTTTGTCAGGATTTTCTGATTCAAGAAACAGAATCTGAGCAACAATAAGATCTGCATTGTATTCGTTAATTTCACCATCAAGGAAGATAATACGGTCTTTCAAAAGTCTGGAAAAAAGGTCATATCCACGTTCCCCGTTTCCAGTTCTCTCCCAAACACTAGGGATATTATTATTCATCATTTCGTTCATATATAAAGATTCCTTATATACATAATATAATGATTTTTTGAAAAAAAGAATATAAAAAATGGAAGAATTTATGAAAAAATGCGGAGCGTGGGTTCTGACTTTGCGGAGCATTGAATGCGGGAAGTGCAGGGCTGCCGCAGGCAGGTCTGCACGGTAGAATAATTTCTATTCCGCATTCTCGGCGGAGACAAAGTCAGGTTCCGCGCGGGAGCATTTTTTCATCTTAAGATTAAAGGTTTCTTGTTTCAAAAAGCTCTTTGAATGTCTTCTTTTCACCTTTTGAAATCTTTATTTCTGCATAAATCTGTTCAAAAAGCTTGTTTTCTTTTGTGTCATCAACAAGATATTCTTTAGCACGTGCATCACTATAGTGCTTCTTTACTTCTTCTACAGACATTCCGCCCTGTTCTGCAATTACAGCATACTGAGCTTCTACTTCTTCCGGAGTTACACTTATGTTGCGGTCGCGGATAAGAGAATCAACAATAATGCGGGACTTGAGCATCTTTTCTGAGTCACCGGTCCATTCATTAAGCATAGTTTCTTTTGTCTGACCGCTTGCAGTAATCATTTTTTCGAGCTGTTCTGGAGTTGTCTGGAACTGCTGAGCCATCATATTCCATCTTCCCTGAAGCTCTGTCTGGAGCATAGAAGCAGGAATATCAAATTTATATTTTTCTACAAGCTGGCTGAGAATATCGTTATTCTTAAGTTCCTTAAGACGTCTTGTAACTGCAGTTTCCATATTGCGTTTAATATCTGCTTTAAGGTCTGCAAGAGTCTTAAACTTTTCGTTACAATCCTGAGCAAAGTCATCATCCAAAGCAGGAAGGTCACGAACCTTTACAGCCTTAATTGTTACACTGATTTTCTTTGTCTTTCCGGCAAGGTCTTCATCAGGATCATCTTTCTTGTACTTCTTTGTAAGCTCTTTTGTTTCACCTTTCTTCATACCAATGATTTCGTCATCGATTTTATAGATGTTTTCGCCGCTTCCAACTGTAAATACAAAGTCTTCTCGGTCTGTTCCGTCAATCTTCTTTCCGTTGTCATCAAGTTCAAAGTAGTTGATTGTTACGATATCATCTTTTGCAACAGTTTCGTCTTTCTTTTCTACAACAAGAGCGTTACGTTCCTGCATAGATTTAAGTTCATCCTGAATATCAGAGTCCGAAATTGTTACCTGTGGTTCTTTGTAAGAAATACCTGAAAAATCCTTTACGCTTACTTTAGGGAATACATCATAGGTTACTGAATAAACAAGATCCTTAGAAATATCAAATTCAGGCATTTTTTCCATAACTGGCTGAGCGTATGGAAGAGGACGGTTTTCGGTTTCTTCATCAAAAATCTGTCCGAGTGACTGATCAATAAGTTCACTCATAGTATCTGCACGAAGGGCTTCACCATATTTGCGTTCAAGTACTGATGAAGGTACATGGCCTTTTCTAAAGCCTGGAATCTGTGCGCTTTTAGTATACTTAGTAAGTGTTGTCTTGTAAGTATCTTCTACATCCTTCTTTCCGATAGTAACAGTAAGTTTTACTGCTGACTTTTCCAAAGTTGTGAATTCTTTTGTAAGTTTCACGATATTCCCCTTAAAAAATGATTAAAAAAAAAGCGGTTCAGAATGTTCTGAATCGCTTTTTTATATATTAGAGCGGGAAACGGGAGTTGGACCCGCGACATCCACCTTGGCAAGGTGGCGCTCTACCACTGAGCTATTCCCGCAAATAATTTGCGTTTTCAGGTCTCTATTTTGTTAGAGCGGGAAACGGGAGTTGGACCCGCGACATCCACCTTGGCAAGGTGGCGCTCTACCACTGAGCTATTCCCGCAAGTTATTCAGTCTTAAGAAGTGCGAGAGGAGGGACTTGAACCCTCACGCCGAAGCACTAGATCCTAAGTCTAGCGTGTATGCCAATTTCACCACTCTCGCATTTAAGATCTAATTCTTAGACTTAAAAAAAGCCTTTCCGGTAAACCAGGAAGGCTTTCTGAGCCATGCAGGGATCGAACCTGCGACCCACAGATTAAGAGTCTGTTGCTCTACCAGCTGAGCTAATGGCCCGTTTTCAACAAAGTTGATGTAAAATAATATATCAAAAAGAAAGAGTTGTTTCAAGTAGTTTTGATAAAAAATATCTATATAGTAGGAAAAATGCTCCCGCGAGGAACCTGACTTTGCTCCGCATTTTTTAGTTTCCCGATGATCCACCGGAAGAACTTCCACCAGAAGATGCGGCTTCGCGGTCTTTGACCATATGCTGCAAAGATATAAGGATGGCAACAATTATGTCGGTGTGTTCCTTTTTGTAGATGTCTACGCACCATTTGTCGTGGATGGAAATCATTTTCTGGCTTATTACGGCAATTACTTCGCTGTTGGAGTCGTAAAGTTCAAAATTCAAACCAAGAACGTTACCGCGCAGCTGCCAGCCAAGGCCTTCAATATTTGTTATATCTTTTATGATGTGGAAAATCTCGTTGGAAAGTTCAAACTCGGTACCGTCGGCCATGGTGATGTAGTGACGTTCGTGAAGGGAAAGAAGCTTGCGCTGGATATGAGCTACATGTTCTCCACCAGCTTTTGTTATGTCTGTCTTGTCATGCAGCGAAATCATTTTGGAATTGGATTCGTAAACTACATTTTCATGATCGTCTACAACATCAATGTGATGGTGCAGGGTAAAAAACTTTGTGGTTGTAAAAAGCGAAAGAGCAGGTACTCCAAACTTTTCTACATTATTAACATTTGCATCCTGTCCGGCTTCGCGGAAACGGTGGATTTTTGAAAAAACTCCCATTTTAATCCTCTTTAATAAAATATTTCTTTTTAATAATGCATATATAAATAAAAATTAAAGCAGGTATACCGGCTACAGCAAGCCCCATACATAACATTCCGGCCAGCATATCATTAAAAAAAGTAATTACACAGCAGGAAAGAAAGAGTGCACCATAGGTTAACCACATAATGCCATTGGCACGGTTATATTTTTTGATGTCTGTGATTTTTTCCGGTGGAATTTTGTCGCCGGCCCAGAAATTTATAGGATTTTTAGATTTTAATGCATATATGCCAAATGACATTAAACAAAGTGCACAAAAAAGATATGAGAAACAACCGATTAATGAACCAACAATTTCTTTATCCATATAACTTACTCCCTGTGAACCCAGCTGCCGTCAGGCCCTCTTTCCATAAATTCAAAAGTATGATAATTCTGATACCATATACTGTCTACAGATATGCCCTGTTCGGTAAGACCAAGAAAGTTTATGTCATTAAAAAGGAAGGAGCGCATTACAAGGCCCTGTCCGTTTTTATAAAAGAATTCTACCATCAGGTATTTATATCCGTCTGCGTAGTCTGACTGAGGATCCTGAAAAAAGCCTGTGCAGCCAAAGTCGCCGTTAAATTCCTGCTTAACATCTGCATCATTAAAGGTGCTTAAAGAAACTTCAGAGGGATCTATACCTGTAATATTGCTTACACACATAAAAACCCACATTGCATACTGCATCTGTAAATTGTCAGTGCTTGTCCCTGTGTCTGTAAAAAGAGAGTAGCGGACTTGAGCTTCTATATTGTTTTTCTTAATTAAAAAAGCCTGGGTTACGTTTACATCTTCATTGGGAATTGAGTCCAAAACTGTCATGTCTGGAGTGACAAAATAAAGAAGATCAAATTCGCTTTCACTTTCTGTGATTTTGAATCTGCCTGGCATGATATCTGCGTAACAAAAGCCTGCAGCCACAAATATAAATAGGAAAATTGAAAAAAATATCTTTTGAAAGAGATTGTGATTAACTTTTACTGTCATAGAATAATTTTATCATTGATAGATTTATTTGTAAAATAAAAAAAAAGGAGCCCCTTATGCATGAGCCCCCATTGAAAACATTGAATCCTAAAATGCGCCTGACACGATTCGAACGTGCTACCGCCGGATTCGAAGTCCGGAGCTCTATCCAGATGAGCTACAGGCGCGTTAAATAAAAAAGGGTGCCTAGTGGGGATCGAACCCACGACAACCAGATCCACAATCTGGCGCTCTACCGCTGAACTATAGGCACCGTAAGTGAAAATAAATATATCAAAAA
>JAILBH010000036.1 GCA_024681195.1 Treponema sp. | reverse complement strand
ACGGTTCTGCATTCCCCATTTCATATTTGTTGTACATTTGTCTTGAAATATCAAGATATGACGCAACTGCACTTTGGGAATAATTATTTTCAATTCGTAAAGAACGAAGTATATCTTTCATGCCTAAAGTATAAAACTGATCCTGGTCTTTGTCAATTTTTTATTTACACATTTTGTACATTTTTAATTGACACACTTCATAATTCTTTTTATGAAACTATGGAAATTGAACTAGAAAATAATTAATCTGAAAGAGACTCAAGACAAAGTGCAGGAAGAACACCTATATTAGTCGTATCCACAGAAGCACTATTAATAAGTGTTTTTAGAGTTTCATATCTTACCAGATTTGTATCTTTTGCAACGCGACTCCACCACTCACTTTCTCCATCATAAACCCTCACCCCTATTGCCAATGCATAATCCGTTGCCGGGCGCATTCTGGCGAAATCTGAATTGTGATATTCTAAAAAACCATAAGCTCCATCTGCTTCATGCCCCAGCAGAAAAATCTTATCTATAGTATTATCACAAACATAACTTTTCTCATTCCAATATAAAGGCCGATGACTTACCTCAGTACTTGCAATCAATTCTTGAGCAGATATTGTAAAAGCTTTTTGTAAAAAGCCTTTATTTGACCAATCTGGAGTATTGTTATTCCTGGTTCCACCATCTGTCACAAACTGGTTATCAATTCCATTTAACCATGCACGTATATTTGAATATTTATAGTTACTTGGATAAATTGTTTTACCGTCCAAGGTTCTGCTTTCAGTTTTAGAACCATAATAAACAATTTTAGAAGTAAGAACAGTCTCTGCTACAAGGATTTTCTTTTCAGTTCCAGTTGCATCCGGATTCAGTACACGCCATTTGATTGGTTCAACCTTAAAATAATTAGTTCCATCTGGTGTGTTATATGGTATACTTTGTCCATTCGAATACTTTTCATGAACAAACCCCATATTGTTACTATGCCATGCATTTTCTAAACTTTTTTCATAAAAATATCCGTCACTTCCTAAATACCAATCTTTATATACCTTATCGGTACTATAAGAAATGTTATTTGCCGTTACTGTCTGTGGGAAATCGCCAAAAATATAGTATGTACCACCGCTATATGAACCTGAATAATTAGTTAATCGAACAGGCCTTTGAGTAGGTTTTGCCCCGCTTGCAGCAATGTAATAGTTTTCAAGAGTTATAATTTTAGAAATCTGGATTTTTGATTCTGTCTGGGTACAGGTATCAGAAATATTCTGCTTATTCTTTGAATGATTTGGAATTTTTGATAAAGTTTTTGCTATTGACGATCCATCAGAATAATTCACTGTGGCAGATAATCCATAATCCGAAAGATTATCATCTTCAAAGAAAACATTAGGAATTCCATATTTATCAAATTTTAGTGAAGCATCATCAAAAGCATATCCTGTAATAAATTTGGGAATTGTCTCTACCAGAGTGTTTCCTGCATAATCTGTATAAGTTATACTAATATCAAATCTGTCCCCACTATTAACTGTAAAGGTTTTTGAATTTGTTCCCTTTAATAAATCAAGGTCGTCACTGGTATTACCCCAGGAAATCACTGCTTTCTTGTAATCTTTAGAAGAAGTCGACCATTCAAGTTTGTAAGTCGTATTATTGTCAGAACTAAGTTTCAAATTTGAAACAGTAACAGGTGTTTCATCCTTTGTAATATAAAAACCTTTTTTACTGCCATTTTCTTCTGCGCCATCTGGCCAGTAAAGGTGGTTTTCACTTCGATCGGCAAAATCAAAATACAATCTGTATAAGCCATCACTCGGTAAATTTAAAGGTACATCCCCTTTGTAAACTGCATCTTCAGAAGTAGAAATCTGATATTCAACAGCAAAACTTCCAGTTTTATTTTCTGCGTTCCCTGTCGGAGTATAATCACTTTCAAGAACTCTTTCATAAATTACATTAAAAGAACTGGTTGGGCCTGCTCCTCCCGTAACATCCTGAAGCTGAACATCAAGATAAGCATATGCAGTTCCGGCTTTATTTTTCAGGAATGAAAAATTTGCAATACTATTACCATTAGTTCCAATCTCTGGTGCAGCAGTTTTTGATTCAAGTGTATCTGTGGCTGTCTGACTTAATTTAAATGCAAACAGATCCTTATCATTTTTCTTTTGGAAAACAAGAGCTTCATCATCTGTCCTGTTATTTACCTGATACATCCACAATTCAATTCCAGACATTGTTACTGGTTTCTTATTATTTTCATCAAGATTATGTGAATAGAAAAAGTTTTTCTCGAGCAATACAAGCACCTGAGTGTAATCATCAAGAGGCTTGTCCTTGTTAGCAGAAATTGACAGAACTCTAGGACTTTCGAAAACAGGGGCATTAAAGTAGGAAGCAAGATTTTCGTCTGTCTTGTTGTTTACAATAGAAATATTTTTATAGAAGGTTTCTACTACCCCATTTACTTCTTTTTGATAGCCGTAATATTTTGTAACTCCTCCTACCGTTGCAGAACGAGGGATTTTTCCTTCGGCTTTTAGCTGAGCGATTTCTGGGTCTGTATAATAAATGGAATCAGTGTCCATATCACGGTTAAACTGCACAATTATAGAAGAATCTTTTAAAATGCCAGAAGTCATTGGCGAATACGAAATAACACGAGGGCGGTCAATAACAGTTGCTGAAATTACAATATTTTCGAGTTCCTTCTTAAAAGTTACTCTTGTTTCTGTACTTTGGGGATTTTCAATAACAATGTAATCATCTATGCTTGCCCCCTCAGGCAGCTTATCTGAAGAAACTTCCCATGAAAGAAATTCATAATCGGCTATAGGTTCAAATCTTATTTCAAAAGAATCTGTTACCTTTTTTAAGGACTCTCCGGCTGCAGGTTTTGTTATGGTACCAGTGCCTTTCTGAGAAGTTACTTTTATTAAATATGGCTTGGCATTTGCATAAGCTATAGAAGTCTTAAGCTGTTCTGCAGTATCCTGACCATTTAAAAAATTCTTACAGGAAACAAAACTCAATCCTAAAACAAGGAAAAAGAGCAGAATTATACTATTTGATTTGATTTGTTTTGATTTGTTTTGATTTGTTTTGATTTGATTTGATTTGATTTGCGCACAATTTTCATCTCCGTTTTTGTGATATAATAGCAAATATTGCCTATTTTTTCTAGTTGACAGATTGTCGGGTCAAGCCCGACTATGACATATTGTTTTTTAATAAGATAAATAAAAAGTTATTTTTCTAATAAATTTTGAAATTCCATGTTATAATAGTATGTCTATAAGAGGAATAAAATGCACATTTCATATAACGAATTTCATATATCAAAAAAAGTCCGCGACCTTTGCAGTTTTGAAGAAGGGCTTTTTGCCTCCAGCGGGAATGTTGTTTTTGCAAACATGAGGAATGTGCGCAATTTTCAGGTGCTCTTTAATAATTATATCGAAACTGTAACCGGCGACGACAACAAGAAGGTAAGTGCCGGCCAGCTCAACGCAATGGGCTTGATTGATGAAATCCTCCATTATGTCTGCATGCTTTACCGCCGCAACAAGGTGCCGTCTTTTATGACAGACCTGCTTGCAGACCTGGAAAAGCAGTTTACTGCAAAAGAAATTGACGCCCTGCTGCTGGACTTTTTAAAGGAATTCCCGCCTGTAGAAGTTTACAAGGAAAAATGCACTGCACAAGATTATCTTGCCCGCACTGCCCTGGACCCGGCAACAAATAAGCCACGTTCCAACCGCGAGCAGACCCTGGAAGAAATGATTCTGCTCCACCTTGCAAACGAAAACGCAGCCTTTAAACCTTTCCTTTTGCTTTTTGATGACACAGAACTTGCAAAAAATAAGCTTTACTCTAAAACATGGACCAGCATCAAAAAATATGCAAAAACTCAGCCGACTTTTGGTCCTTTTGACCACGATCTTATAAATCTTCTTAAGGAACCTCAGGCTTTTGCGCCGGACAGTTTGCGCGGCCAGCTTGAATATATCCAGAAATATTGGAATGAATTCCTTGGTGAATGGCTCAAGCGAATCTTAGCCGGCATGGACACTATAAGCGAAGAAGAAAAAGCTGCCTGGCATGGTTTTGGTGGCGGTGACCTTCCGGACATGGCTGCCTACTCTTTTGAAAACCTCATGAACGAATACGAGCGCTACAGCCCGGACTCAGACTGGATGCCAAAGGTAATTCTTATTGCAAAAACAGTCCTTGTATGGCTGGACCAGCTTACAAAACAGTACGGCTAC
>JAILBH010000024.1 GCA_024681195.1 Treponema sp. | reverse complement strand
TCACGGGGCTACAGGAAAAGGAAATGACCAGGTTCGTTTTGAACTTGCAATTAAAGCTTTTGCTCCTGATATTAAAGTTATTGCTGCATGGCGTGATGCTAAATGGAATATGGACAGCCGTGAAGCAGAAATCAAGTTCCTTGAAGACCGTGGACTGGAAGTTCCTATGAAGAAGGACCAGTCATACAGCCGCGACGAAAACATCTGGCACTTGAGCCACGAAGGTCTTGAACTTGAAAAGACTGAAAATGAACCTAACTACAAGCACATGCTTAAAAATACAGTTGTACCTGAAGAAGCTCCTGATGAGGGCGAATATGTTACAATCGACTTTGAAAAGGGTATTCCTGTTGGTTTGAACGGCAAAAAGATGAATGCTGTTGATCTTTTGAACGAGCTTAACAAAATCGGTGGAAGAAACGGTGTTGGTCTTGTAGACATCTGCGAAAACCGCTGTGTTGGTATGAAGAGCCGTGGCGTTTACGAAACACCGGGTGGAGCTATCCTTTATTTTGCTCACAGAATGATGGATCATATCTGTCTTGACAGAGATACTTATCACTACAAACAGCAGCTTGCTGTAAGAATGGGTGAGCTCATTTACGATGGAAAATGGTTTACAACTCTTATGGATGCCTGTATGGCATTTGTTGATAAGACAGAAGAAACTGTTACCGGTTGGGCTAAGGTTAAACTCATTAAAGGTGCAATCCGCGGTGCTGGAAGCGGTTCTAAGTACAGCCTGTACAACGAATCAATTGCTTCTTTCACAACTGGTGAACTTTATGACCACAAAGATGCTCAGGGCTTTATTACATTGTTCGGACTTCCATTGAAGGTTCGCGCTATGATGGAGCAACAAGTCGGCGAAGGACAAGCTATTGCTGAAAGTAAGAGTTTTAAAAAGCGACCGACTGAGTAGTATTTAAGCACGCGAGTGGCGCAGCGTGCGCTCGCCGACTTGTCCGGAGCGCCCCTGCGCGAAGGTAGGCGAAAGATTATAATTTCTTTAATATCAAAAGGGTGATGTCGTCGGATGAACGCGCGTCACCCTTAAATTTTTTATAGTCACTTACTATGTCTGCAAGCTGGTCTTTGCTTGTTTTATAAGTGTTGTTTTTGAACACCTGCATGAGGTTTTTCTTGCCATAAGGAGTGTTTTCATCATTGCAGTTTTCGGTAATACCGTCTGTATAGAACAGAATTGAATCTCCCGACTGCATTTCTATTGTGTTAACAGAATATCCTACAGGGAAATCAGCCATACCGATTACACCATAATTTGTAAGCTCATTTGTTTCATAAAAATATGATTCATTTGTTTCTGCCTTATGAATGATTGGAGGAGGATTTCCTGCATTTATGAGCTCAACCTTATTGTCGTGAATGCGTGTAAGAATACCGGTAAGATAATTTTCAATATCGCCTTTTTCAATAATAATCCTGTCGTTAATCCTCTTCATAACAGTCTGAAGATTTTCTTCCTTACCAAGCTCAAACTCCTGCTGGATTATGTTCTTTACAAGCATTGTTACAAGACCGGAAGAAATACCATGACCGGATACATCAAAAACACCAAGACCTTCAAGGTTATTTCCTTTAGTGTAAATATCGTGCATATCACCGGAAACACCAGCCATTGGTTCAGAAAAGTATTCTATATTCCAGCCTTCAATTTTAAGATCAATATGCTTGTAAAAGCTGTTCTGCACAAAGGCAGCAAGATTTATTTCCTTTTCAAGAAGCTTTGTTCGCTGATTCTGTTCATCTTTTAAGATAAGCTCGTTTTTTGTTGTCCGCCATTTGAAGATTGAAAAGAAACCAATCATGATTACAAAAACTGCAAGACATACAAGAAAAGATATAGATTGTATCGGTTTAAGTCTTAAGAATACGGCAATGTAAGTTAATATAAGTACTGAGTTATAGAAAAGTGGCGGTACGGTAAAGAAAATCGGTATTAAGACAGTAAGGCATACGAAAATCAGCAGTGCATTTAAAAATGGAAAATCTATATAAAAAATTACAACGCACATGAGCATTATAACAATATAGGAAAGAGTTAACGGTATAGTTCTCACAAAAACAGGAAGATTTGTATGTTTTCTGAAAAGAAAAGTAAGAATAAGAGAAATAGCTGTTGTAGTGATATAACCTATGCAGAAAAGATTCTCGTATTTTACACCGTTACGTAATACTCCCATAAGGTATAGAACAAAAAGCAGTATTGCCGAAACTAAAAAGACCCAGTCAAGGTAAAACAGTCTTTTTAAGTTCATGTTCGTTAATTCAACCCGGAACTCGTAAGGCAAAGATGTACCATTTGAGAACTTATTCTTGATGTTGGAAGCTGATTTCTCGTTCTTCACACTTATATTTTACTATTAGTTTAAACTTTTTTCAAATGGAGAAATCTGCAGATGGAGAAATCTGTAGAACGCTGGAATAAATCATGTAAAAATCCTTATTGTAATACTCTCTAAAAAATGATATTTTATAGAAGATTTAAAGATTGCCGTGCCAGGTACGGTAATTACACAATTAATATAGGAGCATTTTATGACATACACTGCAGAAGTGGAGCATATGTGTCCTTTGGCTAAAGGCGCATATCACGGACCTGCCCCAATCCCTGAAGAAGGCGAATGGGTAAAGGTTAAGAAAATTGAAGATGTTTCTGGTTTCACACACGGTATCGGTTGGTGTGCACCACAGCAGGGAGCCTGTAAGCTTTCTTTGAACATCAAAAAAGGAATTATTGAAGAAGCACTCGTTGAGACTATCGGTTGTTCAGGTATGACTCACTCAGCTGCTATGGCTTCAGAAATCCTCATTGGAAAAACAGTTCTCGAAGCTTTGAATACTGACCTTGTTTGTGACGCTATCAACACAGCTATGCGCGAGCTTTTCCTCCAGATTGTTTACGGACGTTCACAGTCTGCTTACTCTAAGGACGGACTTAAAGTTGGTGCTTCTTTGGAAGACCTTGGAAAGAACCTCCGCTCACAGGTTGGAACTATGTTTGCTACACGCAAAACAGGTCCTCGCTACCTTGAAATGACAGAAGGTTATGTTGAAACTTGTGCAATCGACAAGGACAATCAGATTATCGGTTACAACTGTATCAACTTTGGTAAATTGATGGATGCTCTTAAGGCTGGAAAACCGGCTGAAGAAGCTATTGCAGGTGCACGCACACACTATGGTCGTGTAACAGCAGATCAGGGTATGGTAAAACTTATCGACCCACGAAAAGAGTAGTCAGGAGGAATAGATACTATGGCATTATTTGAAGATTACGCAGGCCGCATTCCTCAGGTGAATAAGGCTCTTAAAGAATACGGATTTAAAGAAGGTGAGGCTGGCTTGAACGAAGCTCGTGACCTTTGTAAGGCTCGTGGTTTCGATCCATACGAAATCTGTCAGTCTACACAACAGATTTGTTTCGAGGATGCTAAATGGGCATACGTACTCGGATCTGCAATTGCAATCAAAGAAGCAGAAAAGACAGGAGATAAGACTGGTTCTGCCGCTGCTGCAAACATCGGTAAAGGACTTCAGGCTTTCTGTCTTCCAGGTTCTGTAGCTGATGACCGCAAGGTTGGTCTTGGACACGGAAACCTCGGTGCACGTCTTCTTTCTGAAGAAACACAGTGCTTCGCATTCCTCGCAGGACACGAATCTTTCGCTGCTGCTGAAGGTGCTATCAAAATCGCTGCTAACGCTAACAAGGTTCGCAAGAACAAGCTTCGCGTTATTTTGAACGGTCTTGGAAAAGATGCTGCTCAGATTATCAGCCGAATCAATGGCTTCACATATGTTCAGACAGAGTTTGACTACTTCAATGGTGAAGGAACAGACAAGGCTCTTAAAGTTGTAAAAGAGATTCCTTACGGAAGCAATCCTGAACGCCTTATCGTAAAGTGCTATGGTGCTGACGATGTACGCGAAGGTGTTGCAATCATGTGGCACGAGGATGTTGATGTTTCTATCACTGGTAACTCAACAAACCCAACACGTTTCCAGCACCCTGTTGCCGGTACTTACAAGAAGGAGCGTCTCCTCGCTGGTAAGAAATACTTCTCTGTAGCTTCTGGTGGTGGTACAGGTCGTACCCTTCACCCGGACAACATGGCTGCAGGTCCAGCTTCTTACGGCTTTACAGATACTCTTGGACGTATGCACTCAGACGCTCAGTTTGCAGGTTCTTCTTCAGTTCCAGCACACGTAGAGATGATGGGCTTCATGGGAATGGGTAACAATCCTATGGTAGGATGCACCGTTGCGTGCGCAGTTGCTGTAGCTGGAAGTTTCTAACTAATTCCCTCGACCGTCTGACGGGTGCACGCAACAGTGCATCCAACGGCGGCCGATAAATCGGCCGAGCCGAAAGTAGGAAAATGCTAAAAAACAGTCCCAATGGACTGTTTTTTTTAACGCATTTCCGATTTGGGCATGCACAGTTGCGTGTGCAGTTGCTGTAGCTGGTAGCTTCTAGTTTGAATCCAAGCGCGTCATTGCGAGGACTCCGAGCGGAGCGAAGAGGACGAAGCAATCTACGATTCTTCTATTAGATAAATTGTAGATTGCTTCGCTACTGTGCAGCCTGCGGCGGCCGATTATCGGCATGTTTTTTTTGTCTTTTTTTCATTTCCGTGGTAAAATTAACTTTATGAACAAAGAACCCAAGCTTTCCAGTCTTATTGATAAAGCTTGTTTTGATTATAATCTCATAGAAAAAGGGGACCGCATTCTTATTGGCGCAAGTGGCGGTAAGGATTCTACTGCATTAATTGAGTATTTTGCTAACCGCGCAAAAAGACCCGACGCCGGTTTTGAATATATGGCACTCAATATTCAGGCAGATTTTGCGCCTCCTTTTCCTGAAGACATAAAAAAGCTTTTTGAAAAATGGAAGGTTCCGTTTGAATCAATTCCAATTAATATAAGTGCACGGGTCAAAGAAGGGCAGAAGATGAACTGCTGGTGGTGTTCTACACAACGCCGTACTGAACTTTTAAAATATGCTTTGGAGCACGGTTATAACAAGATTGCGCTTGGTCATCACATGGATGATATTCTGGAAACCTTCCTGATGAATGTATTAAACAAGGGTGAATTTTCTACAATGATTCCTTCCCTCCAGTATGAAAACTATCCGATTACAATTATAAGACCACTTTGTTATATTGCAGAAGAACGCATTATCAAACACGGTAAAAAAGAAAAGTATCTTGGCTTTACCTGTACCTGTAATTATCAGGATAATTCTGTACGCAAGGAAGCCCGCAAAAAGCTAAAGGCTCTTACTGATGGAAATCTTGAATTAAAGGAAAGAATGTTTGCAGCGCTCCAGAATGTTAATCCTGAGTATCTGCCATAAACCACATTTGAGAAACCGGATAATAACCGTTCTGTTTTAGAATCTTTACTGTATCTTCGTACCCATATTTAATCAAAAGAGTTATTCGGCTTGAGGTAAAATTTGCAGTACCGTCAAGAATGCCGCCAAGCTCAATAGATGGAATAATCTGAACAAGATGTTTTGTATCGTAATCAATTTCTTTAACAAGGCGTTTTGGCTCGTGGGTAAGATAGACAACAAAAATTTTATCAATGTCTGAATGGTTGTTTATAATAGGATCTATAGGAGTATTGTCTCCGCCAGCACCTTCGTTGCCTCCATCCGAATATTCAAATCCATCCGAAAGTTTAACCGGCGGACACAAAATTGGAAATGCAGAGGTTGCTAAAAGCTTTTTCTTTGCCTGCGAAATAGAAACTTCGTCGTTTAGATTAAAGCGGACTGCATACTGACCAACCTTGCTCTTGATGAGTTTTGCAATAATAAATTTGTTCCTTACTGCAGTAACATATACTTGCGGAAATGAAATATTCTGAAGCTTTACAAGTGGTATTGAAGAAAGAATTTCTTCCAGACCTTCCTGCGAAATAAGCGCGTCGTTTTGTGTAAGCTTTCCCGGAACTTTTGAAAGCCATATTGTTTCTATCTGGTCATAAGGCACAATTGCAAAAAGCGCAGAGTTTAAGCCGCCTACACTTGTTCCCGAAACTGCACGCATTTTCTGGGCTAGTCCATATTCCAGAAGAGCTTTCCAGACTCCAACTTCATAAGCGCCTTTTCCGCCACCGCCCGAAAGCACAAGTCCAAACTTGTTAAAACTATTCAGTCTTGTAGAATCAGGAAAAAGCTGCTCCCCCGACATATTCATAAAGGATCGTGAAAAAAATCTAAAGATGCCCTCTGTATTTATTTTTGTTCCATCTTCCGAAAGCTTAAAGAATGCAAGGTTACGGCTTACTAAATCAGAAGTAATCAAAAGCTGCTGGCTGCTGGTTACTATTCTTTTTTCCAAAGTTCCGTAATTTTCCAGTTTGAGCTTAATTCCAAGCTGTGTGCCATTTTCGTCGCTGAGCGGATAATCCGTACCATAAATTTCGCTAAGATAGATAAAGCGGTTTTCCCATACCTCTTCAAAACTCAGCATTTTTTCTTTTGCAAATTCTTCCCATTTGAGAGTGTCGTCTTTTTCTTCCTGTGTAATGCTAAGATATTCAATGCCGTCAAGCATATATGGAAATTCTAAAGTTCCCTTTGGAGTTACCCAGATTCCTGTTAGTTCATCCAAATGATTTAGATTTTTCCAGGTAACATCATTGTAGTATTCCTGAGCAAAAGAATAATCATCAAGTTGTGCAAGTTCCTCCGGCTCTAAAACTACGTCTGTAAAAGAACTGGTACTGCTTGTGCTTTTACAGCCGGAAAATACCAGAAGAGTTGCAAACGCAATTATTGGCCAGAAGGATTTTCTACACATTTATTTGATGTTCTCCTGAATGAACTTGAGTTTAAGATCTTTAAGCTTTTCAGAAATAGATACCTTATAAATATGAGGATTTAAGATTCTCTTATAAGATTCATCAAAGGCTTCGAGCTGCTTTTGCATATTGTCGTGACTAAGCTTGAGCTGTTCCTTATCAGAAAGTCTAGGCTGAACACGCTGACCTTTTTCGATTCTCTTTTTAAGAAGAGGTTCAATTCTTGCAGCCTTAAATGAGAACTGCCTGTAGTCTACCATAGGATGATAGTAGCGGTATTCCTTACCAATTTCGATTGTCTCATCTTCAAGAGTAAGAATATCTGCGCAGGCCATATTGTTTTCATCATAAAGACGATAAACATTTTTAATGCCAGGGTTAGTTGTCTTTCCAGGATTATCAGAAAACTTCATTGCAGGAGTCATTCCGCCGTTTACCTTATCATGACGTGCACAAAGCTTGTAAACACCTGTGAATGAAGATTCGTTTCCGCCTGTTACCATGTGGGTTCCAACACCCCAGCTGTTGATTGGCGCGTTTCCTGCAACCAGGGTAGAAATAATTTCTTCTGTAAGCTCGTTTGAAACACTGATTTTTGCCTGTGGGAAACCTGCATTATCAAGCTCCTTACGAACTTCGCGTGTAAGATAAGAAATATCTCCGGAATCCAGACGAACACCAAAGTTGTAGCCTTTTTTTACAAGCTCGCCGCCTGCAATGATTGCATTTTTTACACCAGATTTGAGTGTGTCGTAGGTATCAATAAGGAAAACAGAATTTTCCGGATAGATTTTTGCATATTCACGGAAGGCTTCAAGCTCAGAAGTATGAGACATAATCCATGAGTGAGCCATTGTTCCCATTACAGGAATTCCATAAAGCTTGCCGGCAAGAGTATTTGAAGTTCCGGCGGCTCCACCAATATAAGCTGCACGGGTTGCACTCATTGCACCATCAGGTCCCTGTGCACGGCGAAGACCAAACTCCATAATAGGAGCCTTTTTGCTTGCCAGCCAGATGCGGGCAGTTTTTGTAGCAATAAGGCTCTGGAAATTTACGTGATTCAAAATAAGTCCTTCCAGAATCTGAGCTTCAATCAGATTTGCATGAATGCGTACAAGAGGTTCTTGAGGGAAGATAACGGTTCCTTCATCCATTGTGTAAAGGTCACCGGTAAAATGCCAGTCTTTAAGATAGTCAAGAAAGCCCTGCTCAAAAATTTTCTGTTCACCAAGATATTTAATATCATCCTCAGAAAAGCGGAAGGAGGTGATGGCATCGAGTAAGGTTTCGTTTCCTGCAAGTACAGAAAAACCTCCGTTAAAGGGATTGCGGCGGAAGAACATATCAAAAACTACTTCTTCGTTCATGTTCTCTTTCCAGTAGCCCTGTGCCATCGTAAGTTCATAAAAGTCTGTAAACAATGCGCTGTTGATGGTGCTGTTTTCAATAATTGGATCCATAGATTCTCCTATTATGTCATTGCTTTGCTGCGTTGGCAATGACGTTACTTAAATTCATTTATATCTATATTTTCATTTTGCGGCTCATCAGGGGTTCGCGGTCTTTTCATATGTTTATATGTGTACCGTGCCACAAGACCCCTGCCTACAAAACGGCTCATAAATGCTGTTACCTTCCATTTGAACCTGTAAAGTGATATTGTCTTTCCTTTGAATGCGCGTTTTAAGCATTGTGCAATAACTTCTTTTGGAGGAATGCCGCCTTTTACTTCTGGTCTTGCTCCGTTAGAAGCTACATTTGCAAATTCTGTACTAACAGAACCCGGACAAAGTGCGCTTACCTTAATTCCACGGCTTTTTAATTCTGCTGCGAGTGCTACAGAAAAGCTTAATACATAAGCTTTGGTTGCAGCATAAACTGCAAAGTTTCCAAGCGGCATAAATGCAGCAAGACTCGAAGTGTTAATTATTACAGAATCATTTTTAAGAAAGGGGAGTGCAATTCCGCAAAGACCAGTAAGGGCAGTACAGTTTAATTCAACCATTTCCATTTCGGTTTTTACAGAAGTTTCTTCAAAAGGTCCATAGCTTCCAAAGCCTGCGTTGTTTATTAAAAGACCAATTTTAATTCCGCTTTCAACTTTCTTAAGTTTTTCATCTTCGTCTTTAATCAGTTTTTCCAGCTCATAAACTCCCTGCATACTACCCAAATCAAGCTGAATTGGTCTTACAACCTGAAAGTTCTTGGTCCGGTTAATTTCGTGAGCAAGCTGGTTCAAGTGTTCGAGTCTTCGAGCAATAATCCAGATTTCATCAAAATCATATTTTTGAGCAACCTGAATTGCAAACTCCTTTCCCATGCCGGAGCTTGCGCCTGTTATGACCGCTATGTTTTTCATATCTACAATTATAACACTTGAGGCATACAGTTTCAATTTGTATAATCAAAGTATGAAAAAAAACAGTACGGCAAAAAAGTTTTTATCAGCAGTAATCACAATCACAGTATTATCTGGAATCTTCCTGCTTTCTTCCTGCAAAGCTAAAAAGCTTCGCGAGGCCCGTCAGGCTCAAAATGCTAAAGAACTCATGACTCATCAAAACGGACGCGACATAATGCAATACATTAAAACCGTTCGTGAACAAAAGAATTCTGCCGTTTGGGAATTTATTTCTAAATTATCACTGGAAGAAAAAATAGGTCAGCTTTTTGTTGTTAATATTGTTGGCGGTTCCAGCTTTGTGCCTGTAGAAGAAAATATTGCCGGCGGATTTTTGTACTTTGGGTATAATATTGCAGAAACTCCACAGGCTATGATTGATTTTAATAAATCGGTAAACAATTATTGCTTTGAGCATAATAAGATTCCTCCATTTTTAGCTGCAGATCAGGAGGGTGGCTATGTAACAAGGCTTTCTTCTTTAAATGGAACGCTTCCGTCTCAAGAAAAGGTTGCGCAGCTGCAAAATCCTTCTATTGCAAAAAGGCTTTATGAGCTTCAGGCTCTGCAAATGAAAAATCTTGGTTTTAATATGAACCTGGCTCCGGTAGTAGAAGTCTGCACACCAGATAATGAAAAGTTTTTGAATAAAAGAAGCTTTGGTTCGCTGGATGATGTACAGATTTACGGAACAGATTGTGTTCGTGCTTATGAAGATAACGGGGTAGGCACAGTTATAAAGCATTTTCCCGGTAATACAAATACAGACCCTCATACAGGACTTCCTCAAATTGAGTGGGAACAAGACGTGTTTGATATGCAGATGAATGCATTTTGTTCTATTATATTACAGGAACCTGCAGGAGTTTTGATGTCGCATGCAAGGGTTAAGGCTCATGATGAATTAGTTCCGGCCTGTCTTTCTAAATATTGGGTTACTGATATTTTGAGAAACGAATTTGGTTATAAGGGAATTGTTTTTTCGGATGATATATTCATGCAGGCGCTGGCAGGAAACGGTTATCCTCCGGAAAAGGCTGCGGTTATGGCTATTCAGGCCGGAATTGACTGTATTATGATTTCGGAAAAACGAATAGGTTCCTGTGTAGAAATTCTTTGCAAGAATTATAAGGCAGACAGGGATTTTGCTGCTCTTATAGAAAAGGCTGTGCAAAGGATTATTAACTATAAGATAAAAAACGGCATACTGATTTATGAATTAAACACCTTGGGTAAATATGAGCTTAAGGTTAATACAGCTTTGAATGACGGATTTGACGGTGAAGCTTTTGCTGCAGCCAGAGAAGAAAATATGGAATTATACAGGAACAATTTTTAATGGGTAAAAAGCAGTCTAACGACATTTACAGAGGTGCCGCAGGTTTTGAATTATACTATTCTCAGCAGCTTGGAGAACGCTGGCAGAGCATTAAACAGTCTTTTGCCGCTCCCGGAGATTCACAGGAATATTTTGTAAACGGCGCCCAAAAGCCATATTTTTTGGACAGCGCCAGTATTTTAGCAGCCCTTTGCCTCCCTTTAAAGGGCGCCTCCACCATTTTAGACCTTTGTGCCGCTCCTGGTGGTAAAACAATTGTATTAGCTTCAAGAATGGACCAGAATGCAGAGCTTTCATCTAATGAGCGTTCTCCACAACGCAAGCACAGACTGGCCCAATCTGTAGAAGAATGCCTTCCGCCGCAAATAAGCAGCAGGGTAAGGGTTTCTTGCAGCGACGGTTCCTCCTGGTGTCGCCGCCAGACCGAATGTTTTGACAGAATTCTCTTAGATGCACCATGCTCTTCGGAGCGCCACGTACTTGCAGACCCAAAATATCTTGATGTATGGTCTCCATCCCGCATAAAAACCGTTGCAACAGAGCAATGGGCCCTTCTTTCGTGTGCATTCCGCCTTTTAAAAAGGGGAGGCTACCTGGTTTATTCTACCTGCGCACTTCTTCCACAGGAAAATGATAGCATGATGGAGCGGCTTGTAAAAAAGTTTAATTCCCCAAAGCAGAGTTTTGAGTTTGTAGAACCGGAGCCGGACCCGTCTCAAATACAAAATTTTGTTCATGCAAGGCTTCCAGAGTATGAAAAGACTCAATTTGGCTATCAGATTCTGCCGGATAAGCAAAATGGAGCCGGTCCTATCTATTTTTCGCTTATACATAAATTATAAAAAAATATTGCATTTAGAGTCTTGATTTTTCGCATTTTTATGACGATAATATATCAGTAATAAAAGAGGAGCCCTTAATGAAATCTAAAAAGCAAGAGCAGGAAGATAAACTTCAGGAGATTATGGAGATAGAGCGTCAGCTTAATGAAATACAGGACGTTGACGTACTTCTTGAACGCATTCTTACAGAAACCCGAAGAATTGTTAAGGCAGATGCTGGTTCTATTTATGTTGTAGAAGAAGATAGAATCAAAATCAAATATGGTCAGAACGATACTCACCTTAAAGAACTTGCTCCTGGTGAAAAATTACCATACAGTGTATTCTCTTTTCCTATAAATGAAAAACAAATCTGTGGTTATGTTGCTTCTACAGGTCAATCTGTAAATATCGAAGACTGTTACAAGCTCCCGGATGAAAGCCCGTATAAGTTCAACAAAAATACAGATATAATGACCAATTACCATACAAAGTCCATGTATACATTCCCTCTTAAGAATGCAAATGGACAGGTTCTTGGTGTACTTCAGATTATCAACAAGCTTAACGAAGATGGTACCGTTGGCATTTTTGATAAGGAAGACGAGCTTTTAATCGGACACTTTGCAGTAAGTGCAGTTCAGGCACTCCAGCACGCTTATCTTACAAGTAACATGGTTAAGCGTATGCTTAAGATGGCAGAGTTCCGTGATCCAAAAGAAACTTACCCTCATGTTGAACGAGTTTCTTCTTTTGCAATGGAAATTTATGACCGCTGGGCATTTAACCACAACATTCCTGCAGATGAGGTTTCTAAATACCGCGATAACCTTAAGATTGCTGCTAAATTCCACGATGTAGGTAAGGTTGGTATTTCTGATGTAATTCTTAAGAAAACCTTCCCTCGTTTTACAGAAGAGGAACGCAATATTATGAAAGGCCACACCTGTATTGGTGCTCAGCTTTTTGAACCGACAGAATCTGCTCTTGATGTAATGTCTCAGGAAATTGCTCTTCATCACCACGACAGATGGGATGGAGGCGAAAACGGTTATCCTGGAAATGTTGATATAAAAGACTTTTCTATTAAGGATGGCGTTGTTCCAAAGGCAGAACCTCTTAAGGGAGAAGACATCCCTCTTAGTGCAAGAATTGTAGCCGTAGCCGATGTATTTGATGCTTTGAGCCACAAACGCTGTTACAAGGAATCCTGGTCAATCGATGATTCTTTTGAAGAAATCCAGAACAGCGCCGGTTCTCACTTTGATCCGGAAGTAGTTTACGCCTTTATGCAGATCAAAGATCGAATCTGCGCAATTCAGATGGCATTCCCAGATGATGAGTAAGGCCGCTGGCGGCCGGTGATAAATAGCAAACCGTTAAAAAAATTGCGAAAGCAATTTTTAGGTTTACCTATCTTAAAAGAAGAAATATTCTGCAAGATTGCATTTTTGCTGCGCAAAAACCGGAAAAACTCGGGCCGAAGCAATCTACAACTTAACTTCTATTGATAACCCTGTCAAAGCAGTTGCAAAATTTCTCAAACTTCTTTTTATCGTAGCCTTCGTGGAATGGTTTTGACAGACCCATTTGAACCAGCTGCAGATTAAAGTCACGTTCACTCAGTCGTTCTTTTATAATTTCACTGGTAAATTCTGTTCCACGATCATTTATTGCATGAATACCTTTTAAAACAAGGCGGTCTGCAAAAACAATGTCGCGGGTAATTACAAGATCTGTTGAAGGAGACGTTATGGTTCCTTCTTTTGTATGGTCAAAAATATAATTGTCGGCAGCGTCTTTGGAGCCGTCGGTTATAATCATTTTAAAAGGATTTTGTGTTGAACATTCAATTTTTTTGTTTGCAACAAAAATTACTTCTATATTACGTTTTGCACAATAATCTGTTACGTGATTTCTTACTAAAAGAGGGCAGGAGTCTGCGTCAATCCAAACGTGTTCTATCAAAGTATGGCCTGCTTATAATACCCTGTTGATTTTATCAATCATTGCAATTGTGCGGCGTTCAAATTCTTCAATAGTTTCGTT
>JAILBH010000189.1 GCA_024681195.1 Treponema sp. | reverse complement strand
TATCTAGCGGTAGGGGTATATATCTTTTAGATAAGAATGATAAAGCTTGTATTAAAGAATTAGTTGGAAGTTCTGTTTTGTTAGAAGAATATATAAATCAAAATGATCAGATGAAAGCTTTAAATCCAAGTTCTGTTAATTCTCTCCGAGTATATACATTAATAACAGATAATCAAACAAAAATATTATCTATTACATTGCGCGTAGGTGGAGGGGATAATGTTACTGATAATTTTCATACAGGTGGAGTTGCATATCCTGTTGATGTAGAATTGGGAATTGTTTGCGGGGCAGGAAGAGATATTTTAGGAAATAAACATTTATTTCACCCTTCAAGTAATATGAAGATGCTTGGATTTGAGATTCCTAAATTCGAAGAATTAAAAGATTTTATTTATAAAGCTTCAAGAGTGTTTACTTCTGCAAGATTGATTGCTTGGGATGTTGCTATTACCAATGATGGTTTCGAAATGATTGAAGGAAATTACAATGGTAACCCTGATATAATGCAAAGTCCTACTGATACAGGAATGCGTAAATTTATAAAAAAAGCACTTAAAAGAGGATGATAATGGGAGTATTGAAAAGAACTATAGATAGTCTAAAACCAATTTCTGAAAAATATGAAAAGCCTGTCATATTTTTCTTATTTGATTTATTGTGGTGTTATATAAGATATGGCTCAAAAAGAAGTGAATATATACTTTTTGATTTTTACAAAAAATCTGGTATAGAACGCAGTACTTTCTATACACGGGGTAATACTAAATATGAAAAAATTTTTAATTCGGAAATGAATCATGATATATTTTGGAATAAAGCAAAATTTAATGAAGTTTTTTCAGAATTTATAAAACGTGATTGGTTGGATTGTTCTAATTCAACTAAAGAAGAAATTTCAAGTTTTATAAAATCTCACAACAAAGTAATTGCAAAACCTATTGATAATGAACAAGGAATTGGCATCCATATTGCAGATATTAATGCAATTGATATTTATAGTAATGAAGATAAAAAAACAAGGTATATTCTTGAAGATTATATAGAACAGCATCCAATAATAAATGAAATAAACCCTACTTCTGTTAATTCAATTAGAGTTTATACGATAGTTGATAAAAAACAGAATGTAGATATTCTTTCTGCATCGTTAAAAGTAGGTACGGTTGGTGCAATTGTTGATAATGCTCATTCAGATGGATATGCCTATCCTATAGATATAGAGACAGGAATTATTTGTGGACAAGGAATCCAATCTGAAAAACCTTTTCAGAAATATTATTATCATCCAAATACCAATATTAAAATGATAGGGTTTGAGATTCCTCACTGGGATCAATTAAAGAAAACAGTGTTGATCGCTGCATGTAAAATTCCAGCTTCTCGTTTAATTGCCTGGGATATAGCAATTTTAAGAGATGGAGTTGAAATTATAGAAGGAAACTATACAGGAGGGAGAGATTTAATGCAATATCCTTCTGGTATAGGAATGCTAAAGCGAATTAAAAAATTTATGTGATGAAAAATGGCAAATACGAAAGAAAGTAAAAAACGAATTGCGATTGTAAGTCCATTATATGGAACTGATTTATCAAATAATATTTCTCTTCAATGTAACAGTCTTCTTGCAGAACTTAAAAATGATTTTGATATAATTATATTAACAACTTGTGCCACAGAAGATGCTTCATGGAGGAATGAATACCCTGATGGCGAGCAATTTATAGATAGTGTTCGAGTAATAAGATTCCCAGTAAAACACGAACGACAGAATAAGAATTATTCAGGTTTTAGAAGATTCCTTTATAAAGAATGGATTCCTAATACTGAAGAGGTGCGTTGGTTTGTTGAACAGGGGCCATTTGCTTTAGATTTATGCACTTATTTACATACTAATTATTCAGCTTTTGATGTTGTTCTTTTTTTGGATTGTATTAGTTATACAACTGCTGTTTGTATGTTGGAAATTCCAAATGCACTCTTAATGCCTATAGTCCAGAATCAGGAAATTCTTCCTATTTTTCATTTTCGGAAAGTATTTACACAACCGGTTGGTTTCATTTTTCAGGATCAGAAAGAACAAAATCTTATATATTCGATTTTTCCAGATTCAAAGGAAAAACCGTGTATTGTTAGTGGTTCAAAAAACGAACTGTGTAATCTTATAAATAAAGTTGATTTCATAAGGACGAAAAAAATATCTGACACTTATCATAGTGATACATATATAAACAGAAAAATTCAACCAGCTTTTTCAAAGGATAATATAGCAGTTGTATTTTCTTCTGATGATCGTTATGTATATATTCTTTCAGTTGCATTACAATCTCTTATAGATAAAACAAGTACGTCATGGAATTATGATATTTGTATTATTTCAGATGGAATTCAGAATAAGAAAAAAGAAATATTAAGACTTATTTGTTCTGGCAGGCATAATGTTTCTTTACGTTTTATTGAAATTTCTCATTTATTGGATTGTTTTACGTTAAATACATTCAATAAGCGTCTTTCAAGAACTACCTTTGGTAGACTTTATATTCCAGAGTTATTTTCTGAATACTCTAAAGTACTTTCATTAGATGGAGATATAATTATAAAAAAAGATATTTCAGAATTGTATAATACAGAAATTGATAACTATTATCTGGCGGCCATACCGGATATTGGCGTTCTGCAATTATTTAAATATAGGAAAGCCGATTTTGATTATTTAAAAAGTATTGGTTTTTCAGATATGGATAAATATTTTAATGCAGGAGTAATACTTTTTAATATAAATGAAATAAAAAGAAATTATTCTGTTGCAAAAATGGTAGAAATGGTAACAGTGAATAAATTTCATTTTGATGAACAGGATGCATTTAATTGTTATGCAAAAAATCATGTAAAGTTTCTAAAGCTTAATTGGAATATGTTTTGGCAAGAAAATGATGTTGATCAGAATATATTAATGTTGTCTTCTGAATATAGGGAAGCTTATAATACTCCTTATATTCTTCACTATACAGGTGGAATCTTACCAACTTCTTTTAATAATTCGAGGTTCGCTTCAGATTTCTGGAAAGTTGCACAAAAAACCCCTTGTTATGAATCAGTTCTTAATATTGCTATTAACAATTACAACAAGCCTGTTGAACACAAAAATATAGGTAAGAAAAAAAAAGTCTTTTTAAGACGATTAAATTCACGATTAAGGAAAGAGGGCTTTATAAAAACAATCAATTATTATTGTTATCGTCTTAAATTTTCTTCATATTTTAAAAACAACTAAAGGATTAGATATTTATGATAAAAGCTATTATGCTTGTACCATCCTTGCGTATCGGTAGTGGAATTGCATCTTTTGCAATATCTTATTTTAGAAGATTAGACCATTCAGAAGTCCAACTGGACTTTGCATGTTATTATAAAAACTCAAAAAGTTATGCAGAGGAAATTGAAAATTCTGGTAGTAGAGTTTTTTATCTTCCATCTGTTTTTAATTTTTTTACTCACCTCAAGACCTGTCAAAAGATAATATCTGAAAATAAATATGATATAATACATGACTGCTCGTTAATAAATACAATTCCTATGATGCATGTTGCAAAACAAAAAATAAAAGTAAGAATTCTTCATTCTCATAGTTC
>JAILBH010000107.1 GCA_024681195.1 Treponema sp. | reverse complement strand
CTTGCCGCAATCTCGAATCTCGCATGGGATGATGACATGACACCATGGGCTATTCCTCCTTTATCTAAAAATGATACACCATGCTTGGGAAAAGCAGACGAATATCTTGAAACGCTCACTTCAAAAATAATTCCTGCAATATTAGGAAAGCTCAGTGCAAAACCTTCTTACATTGCAATCGCAGGCTATTCCCTTGGGGGACTTTTTGCCCTTTATTCTTCTTACAAAAGCGAACTCTTTTCAAAAGTAGCATCAGCTTCAGGTTCTCTTTGGTACCCGGATTTTGTGGACTTTGCTCAAAAAAATGATTTTAAAAGAAAGCCAGACTGCATTTATCTTTCATTAGGTGACAAGGAAGCAAAGACCAGAAATAAAATCCTTGCCCCGGTCCAGGAAAATACAGAAAAACTGGCGGATCTTTACAAAAACAAGGAAATTCCCCTGACTTTTGAGATAAACAAGGGCAATCACTTTACTGACGGAGAAAAACGCATGGCAAAAGGGATCAAGTGGATTTTGGAAAATTAACCTGCTTGACATTAGTCCGATGTCGGATTATATTTAAATTGTATAGTCCGAATACGGACTATACTTTCTTTATTTTCGGTAGTTGGGCTTAAAGTTAAAACCCAACTAGTATTTCCGCCACATTTAATCCAAGTAAGAAAAATCACTTTTAGGAGTTTTTTATGAAGTCAGTCCTCAGGAAAGCTGTATATTTGGCTTTTTTATTTTTTACCCTGGAATTCTTTTCATGTAAGACGCAAAAAAAACATGACACAAACGTAGAAGAACTTCCTCTTCGTGTGGGAATGGAATGTGCTTATGCTCCAAACAACTGGGAGGAAAATCAGCTTTCAGACACGAATGAACCTATTATGAACAATCCAGGTTTTTATGCAGAAGGTTACGATGTTCAGATTGCCCGCCTTATCGCTGAATCAATGAATCGTAAACTTGAAATCGTGAAGATTCCATGGGATGGTCTCTTGGAAGCATTGAACCGAGGACAGATAGATATCATCGTTTCAGGAATGGTTGACAGCAGGGAACATAAACAAGCGGCCTTATTTTCTGACACCTATGCCGTCGAAAGAACAGAATACGGGCTTCTCGTTAACGGTGACAGCAAATTTTCACAGGCAGATTCCCTTTCTGATTTGAAGGGTGCCAGCATAATTGGCCAACGGGGAACAAAACTGGATTCAGTAATTGACCAGATTCCCGGTGTGTATCACGTTCCTGCCGTTGATACAATTCCAAACATGCTGGACCGGCTGAACCGGAAGACTGTAGACGGAATCGTAATCAACCTTGATTCTGCCCAGGCTTATCAGAAGACCTATCCCCAGCTTGCCATTATCGATTTTCCTGACGGACAGGGTTTTTATCTGGATTTTTCTGGAATCTGTGTGGGCGTAGATAAAAATAATCCAACTCTTCTGGAAGAAGTCAACACGGCTATTGCTTCAATTTCTATAGAAAAGCGAAAAGACCTTATGGACATGGCCATTTTCAAAACAGGTGCTAAAGAATCGGATGATAGTATAGAAGAAAATGCGCAAAAAGCTACATCTTCCCTTTTGTCATCCATGATTTTCATGCTCAAAAATAACCGCTCCACCTGGATTACCGGTGCCTGGGGAACTTTCAAGGTATCAGTTCTAGGTACGCTTATTGGTTTTGCCCTGGCTCTTTTGCTGGTATTCCTACGCTCGACAGAAATAAAAAAAGGTGACTTTGCTTTAATCCGCTTGGTAAAGAAGTTTTTTATCACTCTGGAAAAATTTTACATAACAATTGTCCGGGGAACTCCAATGATGGTGCAGGCCTGTATCATCTACTATGCAGGATTTTCCATTACAAAAAATCTTATGGATGGTGCCCCAATTGCTGAGGTGAACAGAGCCTGGTCCTTTTTTACCGCAGCGCTAATCACCATATCATTGAATACAGCGGCCTATCTGGCGGAAGTCTTGCGGGGAGCTATTGAATCTTTGGACAAGTCCCCGGAAGAAGCTGCCCATGTGGACGGAGCGGGAAGAATCAGAATCATGTTTGAAATTATTCTTCCCCAGGCTTTAAGGGCCTGTCTTCCTTCCATAGGAAACGAGCTGGTGAACAATGTAAAAGGCAGTTCCGTCTTGAACATCATCGGCTTTGTTGAATTGATGTTTGCCACAGGAACCGTTGCAGGATTTTATTACCAGTATCTTGCAGCTTATTGTCTTGCGGCCCTTATTTATCTTTTTATGACCATAAGTTTAACTTGCCTTTTGAATTTCATAATGCTAAAGACAGGAATTATAGAAAAAAAGAGCTGATTATAGCTTAGACCTAGAAAGGAGGATTTTATGCCACTGAAAGAAATACAAGTTAAAAGCGTAATGACAAAGTCAAATCTGCCGGTTTCAGATTTTTCCGTAAACCCTTATGTAGGCTGTAGCCATGCCTGCACCTACTGCTACGCATCTTTTATGAAGCGCTTTACAAATCATCCTGAGCCTTGGGGATCATTTGTGGATGTAAAAAACTGACCCCAGATAAAAAATCCAGAAAAGTATGCCGGGAAGGAAGCCTTTTTTGGCTCTGTAACCGACTGCTACCAGCCCTGCGAAGAAAAATACGGCCGAACCCGAAAACTCCTGGAAGAATTAAAAGGAAGCGGCATTAAGCTCAGCATCGCAACAAAAAGCGACCTCGTCCTGCGCGACCTTGACCTCATCAAGACTTTCCCGAACGCCCGCGTGTCCTTTTCGATAAACACGCTCGACGAGGATTTCCGTGCGGAGATGGACAGGGCGGCGAGCATAGAGTGCAGGCTTTCCGCGATGAAGACGCTCTACGACGCGGGAGTCCACACCGTCTGCCAGCTCGCCCCGATTTTCCCCGTAATTACCGATGTGTGCGCGATAATCGAGCGGGTGAAAGACCGTTGCAACCTCGTCTGGCTTGAAAACCTGAACCTGCGCGGCGACTACAAGGCGCGGATTCTCGGCTGGATTCACGAAAAGCACCCCGAACTTGACGGCTTGTACCGCGACATCTACACCAAAGGCGACCGCTCCTATTGGGCTGACTTGGATGCGAAAGTCCGTGCGTTCTGCGAGGCAGGCGGCTATCCCTACCTGCGCGATGACGACACGCGCCGCTCTCCGTTCGGAGAATTGCCCGTCGTGGTGAACTACTTTTTCCACGAGGAAGTGAAGAAAAGCGCGAAGAAAGGAGCGGGGAAAAATGACTAGCATGGAAAATTAAAGTAGCGCGGTGCGGGTGTGGTGAAGAAGAAAGGGCACTTCATTTCGTGTGATGTATTTTCTTTCATAAGTGTAGCCGTATTCGGACAAACTGTTATTAGATTTATGTCAGGTATTGCGAAATCTCAAACGAAGAAAAATTGGCAAAGAATAGCTTTTATATCTTCTCTATTATTCATCGTGGGAGTTGTGCCATCTGTTAGTTATCTCATAATAATATATTCAAATAATGCAGTTTCAAAAATAGTTTATTGGTTACAATTTATATGGTTTGTCCTTGCAATGTTTTCATATTGGGTAATAGGAACAATAGGACAAATGTATTTGGATGAATAGAATCGTATAACAAGAAGTTCAAAGCCGACAGGCGGTCAAGCCGCCTGCGGTTTAACTCATTGTTATGTGGACGCCCGCTACTTGAGGCGCAAGTTATAGACAAAAAACATAAAATTTAATATTTTATTTGCAATATGACAAAATTGGATTGCTTCAATAGATTCTATTCAAAATCAAAGGAAAATTTTTAGTCCGTTCCT
>JAILBH010000077.1 GCA_024681195.1 Treponema sp. | reverse complement strand
CTGGCTTGAATGGCTTGAATATAATCTTAAGCGCGCGCAGGGACAGGAAGCAAAGACAGAAGAAGAAATCCAGCTTGGCCGCACCGAAGCAACTAAAACTATCGCCAGAATAAAATATCTTCGTTCAATCGAAAAGGACGTCTGCGATGTGCTCGAGGCCCTTCCACCTCCACAAGCAAAAAACTACAAAACCCATGACGACTCCTTGTGTTATATTGATTTGACCTTTGAAGGGGGACTGGACGCCATCCCACATTATGTTCTCCCTCAAGACTTTAACTTTGTAAACTATAAGCCTGGCGATAAAGCTGCCTGGATAGATATTGAGTTTTCTGCAGGAGAAGTCTTGAATCCGGAACATGGTCAGGAATGCTGGAACCGTTATTATGGCAAGAGGGAAGCAGAATTGCCCGACCGCATGTTTTTTATAGAAGACAAATCCGGCAACAAAATTGCAACAGCCACCGCCTTTTATGATATTCATACCGGTGATTCACCTGATAACGGGCAGTTACACTGGGTTGCAATTAAAAAGGAAGCTCAGGGAAAAGGCTTGTCCAAACCTCTTATTACGCATACTCTGGAAAAAATGAAAGCACTGGGATATGATAAGATTAAAATCCATACGCAGACAAATACCTGGCTTGCATGCAAAATCTATCATGAGCTTGGATTTATGCCTTCAGAAGAAAGCCTTAACAAACACCGCTTTGGCTGGAAGATGGCAGGACTTTTAACCGGAATAGATTTTGGCAGGGAGAGTTAAAATGAAACCACTTTTTAAAACCGAATACAAAAATAAGCTCGTAAAAATATTTGTGCCTATTATGCTCAGCAACCTCATCTCACAGGTACAGATGTTCATTGACCGTATCTTTTTGGGAAGAATGAACATTCTTTATATGAGCGCGGTAGGAAACGTTACAGCTCCAATCTGGACAACAATGTCCTTTGTTATGTCACTGTCAATCGGCGCATCAATTTTGATAAGTCAATCTGTAGGAGAAAAGAATTTGGATAAGGCAAAAGAATTCGCTGCCTCCATGATAAAATACAGCAACGTGCTGCCGGTCCTGCTTTTCTTTTTCTGGATGTTCTGTAGTCCGCTGGTTTTCCGCCTGATGGGAGTTTCGCCTGCAGTAATGGATCTTTGCGTTACATACACAAGAATCTATTCTCCTATATTTTTAATACTGGGACTTTACGCATCTTACGGAGTTGTTTTTCAAACTTCAAATTTTACAAAGCCGCTTGTAACCTACGGCATCCTCCGTTCAGTATTAAATATTTTTCTTGACTATGTTCTGATTTTTGGAAAGTTTGGATTCCCGCGCATGGAAATTGCCGGTGCCGCACTTGGAACAACAATTGCAGAATATGCAGGCGCCCTCTACCTTTTGTATATTACAATTTCTAAACGCGACAAGTTTTTTACAAGCCCAGGACTCAAGACAATCCTTAAGGCAAAGCTTGTCCCATATATTACTTCTGTTAAACTTGGAGTTCCAACTGCCTGCGAAGATTTATTATGGAATGCCGGAAACCTCTGCATCATCCGAATCCTGAACACCATCAACGAAATGGCAGCCGGAATCTATTCAATGGTATTTACCGTTGAGCTTCTTTTTGTTGTCATAATCGGCGCAATAGGAAACGGAACTTTAACCCTCACAGGAGAAGCAACCGGTGCAAAAGATCACAAGCTTTACCGCAATGTTGTAAAGACAGCCATCCAATGGTCGTTTATAGTTTGTGCGGCAGCTCTTATTTTTGTTTCCATTTTCCCTCGTTTTACCTTAAGTCTTTTTACCACCGACAAAGAGGTAATAGAAATGTCGGTAGTTTTTGTAATCATTGTTGCAGCAAACCTCTTTGGAAAATCCGGAAATATAATTCTGGGCAGCGGAATCCGCGGATACGGCGATACAAAATGGATGCTTTTTACCCAGGGCTTAGGAACTGTAGGCGTAGTTGCAATTGCCGCTCTCTGCGTTTTTGTTTTTAAGCTTGGAATGCTTGGAGTATTTATTGCCGTTTTGTGTGATGAAGGTTCACGCGCCCTTATTAACTTTGTAAGATTCTCACGAATTAAATTTTAATCGCAAACCATTTTAAGGAGATATAAATGTTCGATTTCAATTATTTTACACCTACAAAGGTTGTATTCGGAAAAAATTCTGAAAACAAGGTCGCCGAGCTTGTAAAAGAGTTTGGCGGAAAAAAAGTTCTGATTCATTATGGCGGCGGAAGCGTTATCCGTTCCGGACTTATGCAGCGCGTTACCGATCTGCTCGACAAAGCTGGAATCAGTTATGTTAAACTTGGAGGAGCTGTTCCTAATCCTCATCTTGGGCTTGTTTATGAAGGAATCGAACTTTGCAAGAAAGAAGGAATTGATTTTCTGCTTGCTATAGGTGGCGGCAGTGCAATTGATTCTGCAAAAGCAATCGGCTATGGCGTAATGAATGATGGCGATGTCTGGGATTTTTATGATTATAAACGCACCGCAAAAGCCTGTATGCCTCTAGGTGTAATTCTGACCCTTGCTGCAACAGGAAGCGAAATGAGCGATTCATCTGTTATCACAAAGGAAGAAGGTCTTGTTAAACGCGGTTACTCAAGTGATTATTGCCGCCCACGTTTTGCAATTTTGAATCCGGAGCTGACCATGACCCTGCCAGATTATCAGACTGCCTGTGGTTGTACCGATATTATGATGCACACAATGGAACGCTATTTTACAAACGGTGGAAACATGGAGCTTACAGATTCCATGGCCGAAGCACTTCTCCGTACAGTAAAAGAAAACGCAAAAATTCTTGTACGAGACCCAAATAATTATGATGCACGTGCCGAAGTTATGTGGGCAGGAAGTCTTTCTCATAACGGACTTACCGGCTGCGGAAACGACGGCGGCGACTGGATGACTCATAAGCTGGAACATGAGCTTGGAGGTCTTTACGATGTTGCTCATGGTGCCGGACTTGCAGCTCTTTGGGGAAGCTGGGCCCGCTATGTTTACAAAAACTGCCTTCCTCGCTTTAAGCGCTATGCAATCAACGTTATGGGAGTACCTGCAACCGGAACCGACGAAGAAATTGCACTTAAGGGAATAGAAGCAATGGAAGACTTTTACCGCGAAATTAAAATGCCAACAAACCTGCGCGAGCTTGGTGTAGAAGCTACCGAAGAAGATCTTAAACTTATGGCTCACAAATGTGCTGTAGGTGTAAATGGCGGCAAGGGTTCTGCACGCTTCTTAAAAGAAGAAGACATGTACCAGATTTACAAAATGAGTAAATAAAAGCACCCTACTTTACCTTGCAATTTAAAGCGAACGGAAGAAGGCACATTCTTCATCATTGCAAAGCGCTGCCTCTTCCAGCTTTGGATCACAATGAAACACATGCCACAAAGGCTTTTCTTCTGTTCCGTAACACTTAAAAATATGTTTTACTCCGGCTGCTTCCAAAGCTTCTTTTATAATGGTTGATTGAGGTCTTATAAAGTCTCCTACACAAGTCATAACGTAGGCCGGCGGAAAAGCCGCTGTGACATGAGAAGCCGCATCCAAAAGTTTAATTTCTTCTTCAGTACCACCATTGGGCATGAGCCCGCTGAGCAAAAGCTTTATCTTAGAATCTTCATCATCAAGCCGGTATTTACCATTATTCAGGGCAACTCCCTTAAGATGAATACGTTCACTGTTTATAAAATCAAACTGCTTTCCAAAAGCTTTATTTGTAAGGGCGTCTGCATACATAGTCAAAAGATGAGCACCGGCAGAGTCCCCAACAGCAAAAAGCCGGTCCAAATCAAAACCATATTGTTCTGCATTATCGTAAACCCAATCAAAGACCCGAGCCGTATCCTGTAAAGAAGCAGGAAACTTTACTTCGGGAGCAAGTCTGTAAGAAAAATTAACTACAGCAAAACCACGCTGGGCAAGATTCATACAATAAAACTGATAGCAATCCTTGTCTCCATAAACCCAGGCCCCTCCATGTACACTTACAATAACAGGAAGCTTGTGCAGCTTCTCTCCTTCCTGTGCACGTGGCCGGTAAACATCCAGCAGCTGCCATTTAGCGTAGCGTTCATCATTTCCATAAACAATATTATCATAGCGCAAAATATTGTCCGGAGTTGTCTGCCCCTTGTCTCGTTTTTTATCATTATTTCCAAATGAATGACGAATAGACCAGGCCGAAACAAATTGCCTTATAGTGATCATCCGAATACCCCCCAAAAATATTATAACATGATTTGTTTTATTCTTGAAACCCCCGCACACTGCTGATAAAATTAATTTTATGAAAACTCTTGTAAACACAACAATCAGCTATATAGAAAAAGACGGCTGCTATCTGATGATTCACCGCACCAAAAAAGACCACGATTATAATCACGACAAATGGATTGGAATTGGCGGCAAATTTGAAAACGAGGAATCTCCACATGATTGTGCAGTCCGCGAAGTTGAAGAAGAAACAGGCCTTGTTCTTGACCCCGGCAAGCTTGAATACTGCGGCATTGTAACTTTTGTTGCACTGGCTCAGGAAGGAGAATCTTACACAGAGTTTATGCATGTTTTTAAAACAACAGAGTTTTCCGGCGAGCTCAAAAAAAACTGCGATGAAGGCGAGCTTGAATGGGTACCGATTAATAAGATGTATGATTTACCGCACTGGAAAGGTGATGAGATTTTTCTGGATTTTATAAAGGAAGGCCATCCGTTCTTTGCGCTAAAGCTTATTTACAAAGACAATGTGCTTTTAGAAACCTGGCTGGACGGAAAGCCCTATAATCATTTTTCAGTTTAAAGAAAAGCTTTGTGGCAGCAGTTCTCCAAGAGTAAAAACCTTTTGTTCGCCTTTTGCATTTACAAGAATAATCTTAAAATCGCGCTTACAAAATTCGCTTAAGACCTGACGGCACACTCCACACGGCGGGCAAAAATCCTGAATAACAGGTTTGCCGTTTTGATCTTCCGGTCCACCTGCAATTGCAATGGCTTCAAACTCAAGAACGCCTTCGCTTACAGCCTTAAAAACAGCAGTACGTTCCGCACAGTTAGAAGGCCCGTAAGCCGCATTTTCGATATTACAACCAGTCCAGACAGAGCCGTCCTTTGCAAGCAGCGCCGAGCCAACATGAAAGTGTGAATAAGGCGCATAAGAGCGGTTTGTCATTTCAATTGCTTTTTTTACAAGTTCATCATAGTTCATGATTTTATTTTAACATAGATTTGATTTATTTCAATTTATGAGAATAGATTATTTGAACCGAAAGATTTTTTAGCGAGATGATTTCGTACTCATCGGCAATTATGTGGTCTGTAAAAAAGTGGCCATAATAAAAAGTTGCACGAGATTTTGGGCAGACCACATAAGAACCGGCCAAGTGCAGCAAAGATTTATCTGTAAACTCGTAAGCAAACTCAACATCTGCCTTATACCAGAAGGCCTTTTGGGTAATCTGAGAATATGAGCCCCCGGTTTTACCCAGATGATGATCTATACAAAGCAGGTACGAATAAGGAGAAAACGAAACTCCACCACCAAAAAGGAAGTCGTTAATTCTGCTTTCAAAACCGAGTCCCACAAAAATATTTGTTGAATTATAAAAAAGATCTATTCCGTATTTGCGAACTTTTTTTGCCCTTTCGTCATTCCACCATATATTTTCACTCAGTCCGGTATGCCTTACATCGCCACACCAGCCAATGTTATTTTTGATGCCATATTTTTTATAATTATTTGTAAAAGCAATGTGCGGCAATAATGAAAAGCTTTTATCTAATTTTAATTCGTATGCAAGCTTAAAAGAAAGCTCAAAGCCAAAGCCGCTCCAAAGCTCTCCCTTAGAAAGATTTGTTTTTATTCCTTTAGTGTACCAGTCACTGTCATAAACAATACCGCAGTTTAAAGGCAGATTAAAATAGAGTGAACTATTAAAGCGAAGGTTTCCATCCTTTACAAAAACACCTGTTCCCGCCTTAAAAAGATAATCTGCATTCCATTCAAGCCGGCTGTTTAACTTAGCAGGAACATCGTAAAGATCTTCTGTAAAATGTTCGTAAGTATATAAAAAACCGGGCTCAATATATACAGAATAATTGTCTGCAAAAAGCATATGGCAAGGCAAAACCAGCGCCAGCGAGAAAAATAGAATTTTTAATTTGCTTTTAAATGCCATAATACTTTGAATTTAATAAAAAAGGCTGCCCCGTAATTTTGGGACAGCCCGTTATTCAACTTATAAAGCTGAATTATTCAGCATCTTCTGCTTCTTTGTAGAAATTCTTAACATTCCAGCTACCCTTAAGAGTTGTCTTTGAAGCAACCTGAGCGTAGAATGCAACCTTGTTCTGTGGTGGATTAGCAGTAACAGCAGCAAGTGCTTCTGGAGAGGAAAGGCTTTCAGCACCAATTACACCCTCTACAAGAGCTGTCTGAGCAGTTTTAAACTCACCTGTAAGATTGCTATATTCATTAGCCTGTTCGTCTGTAAGGTTGTAAATTCCCCACTTATAAAGACCTTCTCCATAGCAGTGGTAGAAAATATAAAGTGAAAGTGAACCATCAGCAGCAACTTCAGGCATTTTAGCCTTTAAGTTTCCGGTTACAAGTTTTACTTCTTCTACTTCTTTTGGTTCCTTGTCTTTAGCAGTTGTTGTAGCACCAAAGTTCTTTGCCTGAATGTCTACAATGTCTGTAAATTTAGAAACATAGTAGCTTCCGCCGCCTTCGTTACCAATTGCAATAGCATAAAAATCTTTTGCAGCAGCACCCTTAGCATCTTTTACACCAGACTTTGAATCATGAAGGTCAAAAATAACACCCATCTTGCTTGAGCCTGTATTGATTGAATCAAACTTAACTTTTACAAGAGCACCGGCATGAGCCATACCTGTTGCCTTATATGCACGGTAAGCTTCAGATCCTTCATTTGTATACTCTACAGTATAATTGTTTCCTGAACCTTTGATAGCTCCTTCTTTGTCATCCTTAAGACATCCAGTAAGAGCAACAGCGATAGCCAATACGGCCATTCCCATCAAAACCTTTTTTACCATTTTCATAGTAAATTCTCCTCATTTTTGCCATTTTTAAAACAGCAGTTTTTACTACCCCACCCATACGGGCAGGCCATTTATACCTAATTAACAAATCTACTTTTTGCTATGTTACATTATTTTATTTCAAATTCCGAATATTTGCAAGGAATACGTGTGAATTTTCGTTTTTTTTGCATTCTCTCCCTGTTTATGTTAGAATAAATCTGTAAAAAAGCTGGAGGTTTTATGGTACAGGTTCAGGTGGCATCGGTTTTTTCTAATTATATGGTGCTGCAAAGAGACAAAATTATTTCTATTTTTGGGTGGCTTAGTAAGGAAGGCAGCTCCGATGAGGGCGAAAATCAGACGGTTCAGATTTGTGCGGAGCTTTTGGATTCTAACGGAAGTCTGCTTGCAAAAAATCTTCGCCAGATTGAATTTACCCAGACCGACGCCGCTACCCGGCAAAAGTGGATCGTACAGCTGGAGCCTCAAAAACAAAACGAAGACTGTACCCTAACCGTTACCTGGAACACTGGATCTGCAGCTTTTACAAATATAGCCATTGGCGAAGTGTGGCTCGCAGGCGGGCAAAGCAACATGGAGCTGGAGCTTCAAAACTGTCTTGAAGGACCGCGCGAGCTTGCCGACATAAACGGAGAACAGGGCGGCAAAAATGTGCGCTTTTACTACACAAACAAGCTTTCCGAAATGAACGATGCTTTTTATGCAATCGAAAAAAAATCCTGCTGGCAAACCTGGAATTCTCCTTTTAAAAAGGCCTGGTCGGCAGTGGGCTATTTCTTTGCCAAAAAACTTGCGCAGGATCTTGGCTGTACTGTGGGGCTCATTGGCTGCAACTGGGGTGGAACAAGTGCCAGCACCTGGATGCGCCGCGAATACCTGGAGCGTGATGAAGACCTTGCAACTTATCTTACAGAACCCTGCTCTAATCCCGACGGACAGCCTGGCATGCTTTACCGCAGCATGGTTAACCGCGTTCTTCCCTACACTATCAAGGGAGTGCTTTGGTATCAGGGCGAAAGTGATGATCACAAGCCGCACGCATATGCAAAGCTTTTTTCTAAATTGATTGATAACTGGCGCACCGACTGGAATGAACCGGAGCTTCCTTTTGTTTTTGTTCAGCTGCCCGGTTTCCGCAAAGAAAGCGACAAGGATTTTAAGCACTGGTGTTTAATCCGCGCCGCACAGGAAAAAGTAAGCCGCATGGTTCAGAACACCTGGATGACCTGTGCTTTAGATCTTGGACAGTTTAATGAAATTCATCCAAAGTCAAAGCGTGTCCTTGCCGAACGGCTCGAGCAAAACGCCTTAGTTAATGTTTATGATAAGGGCCAGAAGCTTCACGGAAAAACTGCAGATGACGTACTTTCTCCTTCGCTAAAAACAGGCCTTGTTCTGAAGGACGAAAATTCTGCACGCGTAGAACTTTCGTTTGACAACGCCCGCGACGGCTTTGTTGCAAGAGAAGATAAAATCAATCTTGAATATTACCGCTTTATGGAAGAACGACAGAACAACAAGCTTCCGGCGGTTTTTACAGGCTTTGAAATTGCCGGTGCCGACGGAGAATTTTACCCGGCTTCATTTAAACTGGGCAAGGAGGATGGCCGTCTGAATCTCATAACGGTATCCTCCCCGCTGGTAAAAAATCCTGTTAGTGTAAGATACGCATGGTTTAATTACGGGCCCGTTACAATCTTTGGAAAGAACGGACTTCCGCTTGCACCATTTTACATTAACTTATAGTCATCAACTCATAGTATCGTAAAAGCTATAATCATAGCCGTTGTCGCTTTTGCGTTCAGAACGAACAAGCTCAAAATAAATAACTGCGTTTTTGCCGGCTGCAATTGTGAACACAGGCTTAGAAGCAGAAAGTTCCTGAGTTTTTACAAGAGGCTTTGCTGCAGCTTTTAAAAGCTCAGTCTGTTCGCAGTTTAGATTAGCCGGTTCTCCAAGCTCGTGCCACACTTTTAGCGGATTACAGCATTCTTCATCAACAGTTTTGGTGATAAGGCAAAGGCGGGTTGAGCGGGCGGCTGCAGTTGCGGCGGCAGTTGCGGCTGCGGTGGCTGCAACTCCCGGAAGGTCAAATTTAATCTCCAAAAGCTTTTGCTTTGTCTCGAGCGTAAGATTCCAGACAATACCTTTGTAAGAGCCGTCTGACTTTCGCACAATTACACAGTTCTTATCACGGTAAACGCAACGGTCTTGGGCTTCCTTTAAATCCTTAAAAAACTTAAACGCCCAGTAAGTTGGTTTTGGAATGCCTCCATTTGCCATAAGGCCAAAGCCTCCGTGGAATGGCGTAAAAGGAACTCCGTTTTCTTCAAAAACATCTCCAAAGGTCCAGTAAGAATAGCCTGTAACCAAATCGCCAATCTCGGCAAGAGTGCGGCTCAAATATGCGGCATTAAGATTGGTATCATGCAGCGGGCAGTTTGGAATATATGAAGTATTGAATTCTGTAATATAAAAAGGAAGATTTTTATAATCCGGATAGCGGTTTATAATCTTACGGCAATCGCGCAGAGTCTGAAGCGTTTCATCAAGCGGCATGAGCTTTGCATAACCGTAGTGACCCTTATAATCAGGATATTCAGTTGTGTAATGATGACGGCTAATAAAATCAATAGGCGGCTTTTTTTCTGTCAAAAAGTCCAGAAAGCCCTTCATCCATTTTTTGTCGGCACCACCACAGATTGCAGGACCACCAACCATAAAGTTTTTGTTAAGCTTTTTGATTGCACGGGCAGTTTTTTCGTAAAGCTTAAAGTATTCTGCCATATCGGCATCCTTCCAAAAGCCCGGAAGATTAGGCTCGTTCCACACTTCAATTGGCCAGGTAAGAACTTCTTCTTTGCCATAACGATCCATCAGATGCTGTAAGGTTGCAGTAACAAGGTCTGTCCATTTTTTATAATCCTTTGGCGGAGTTGTGTTCCCCTTCCAGTAAAAAATGGTATTGTCTCCGCTGGCAAGCTTGTAAGGCATAAAACCAAGCTCAATAAACGGGCGGATTCCAACACTCAAATAACCATCTACAACACGATCAAGATAAGTAAAATTATATTCAATTTTGCGCGGAGCATTTTTGTTCACATATTCAAAATACTCACGGTAATTTTTAAAGTCTGCAGGTGTCTTTTTGAGCACGCTTCTGTCCTTAAATTCCTGATAAATTGCCATATCATCGCAAAAAAGTCCGTGCCCGCGGATAAATTTGAACCCGATGTCCTTCTGAACCTGAGCCAGCTGCTCCATATATTCTTTAGTCAGCGCCAGCCCCATTCGTCCGGTTCCAACACAATAATCCACATTATTATTAAACTTAACCTTTTCTTTACCGATTACCTTAATCTGATATTTCATTTTTTGCTCCTATTCATAGAATAAAGCATAAAGCAGCAAAAAGAAAGAAGAAAAAAATTGCTTCCCATTACTAAAATATTGTGAAACAGAATATTCCATGTTAATATAAAAGTATTCTTTATACGGAGTAGATTATGAAAAAACATATCTATACATTTTTATTAGTCGGATTCGTTGCCTTTCTGGCAGCGTCTTGTTCACCTTCTACTGGTAATCCAAAAAATAAAAAAGACAATTCTGAAACAACACAGACAACATCGGAAGCAAGTGGAACATCTGGAACTCCCAATGAATCCAGTTCATCTGGCAGTACTACTAATCCCGATAATCCAAATGGTCAGAATAATCCACAGCCTGTACAGCATAATGAGAACAGTAATTATCCTAAATTTATTTACGAAAATGCCTATATACCGGAGAATGCTTCTCCTGGTGCTCAGGTAGTCTCTCAAACTTATGGCGAAATAAAAGTTATTCCTAATAAAAACGGTCTTCTGGTTACTTTGGATTATTCTAAAAGAACAGATTCTACTAACTGGGAACAAGTAAAAATTTTAGTTCAGGATATCACTGATGAAAATAATTGGGTTGCAGCTGTAGAGGCTGGACCATTTGATATTCATACAACAGGTAACAATGGTGAAGGCAATAATTTACCAACAGAGTTCTTATTCCCATTTGTTAAAGCCGGAAACAAATATCGTGTTTCATATATTCACTGGAACAAAGACTGGTCAAACTATGTAAATGAAAGTGATGAACATAACTATGCCGAAGTTACAGCCATAGGAGGTTTGGGTAACATTAATGTACATATGAAAAGAGAAAATCTTCTTTTCTTAACTCCAGAGCCAAAGCTTTATCTTGACAGATTGACCCTTAATCTTCCTTCCTGTTTAGAAAATGTTGAGGCAGAATGGGATGTTCATGCCGAATTTGACGATAGATGGGGAGCCAATGCTAAAGACGATAAGTTTCCATTTACAGGAGATTTTATAACAAATCTTAACAGATTTGATGATGATAATTTCCATTTTAGCGGCCAAGATAAAATTTTCTTTAACGTATCTTACACCTTTACATATAACAATGTTGACTATTCACAGTGGTTAGTAAATAATGATGATCGCTGGTTCAGAGACATTAATTCAACAGGAAATGAACACTTCCCTCTTATCAAAATTAAATCTACTCAAAACTATGGTGGCATGAAATTCGTTCTTGAACCTATTGCAAAACATGTTAAAGAGTCTGCAAATAGCTGGGGCGACCATTCAAATGACGATATCCAGGACCCATGGTATGAGACTTGCGAAATTTACGATGGAGACAATTTAATAGGTACCGGTCAGGTAAAAGTCAGAGGAAACTGGACCACTTCTTATGCAAAAAAATCTCTTAGAATTAAATTTGACGACAAGCAGAAAATGCTTGGCCTTAATGGCAATAAAAAATTCAAAAACTGGGTTTTGCTTGCAGACTGGAAGGATGCATCCCTTTTGCGTAATGCTGTTGCCTTAAAAATGTATCATGAATTATTCCCGGGTTATGCAAGTGATGCCCGCCTTGTAGAAGTAGAAGTAAACGGCTCAAATCTTGGTGTATATCTTCTTGCAGAACAACAGGAAGCAAAACGACTTGGTCTTACCGAGCCAGATAAAAATGCAACCAACACAGACATTGGTTATCTGATTGAGTTTGACTCATATTATTATTCAGAAAAAGCTAATGAGCAGTTTGAAATTGATTATACTATTGGTAATGCTGCAAACACTCTTTGCGATTATAACGGAACACCTCTTATAGATCCTCAGGCCGGTTACACAATCAAAAGTGATATTACTTGCCAGGCACAGCATGATTTTATTGAAAACTATATGAATAAGCTTTGGGAAATTTGTTATAAAGCAACTCATAACGGAGGGTATTATACCTTCAATGAAGACAAAACTGATCTGGTTGATTTTACAGGATATGACCCGAATGATGATGAAGATACTGTATGCAGAAAATGTATTGATGAAATAATTGATCTTGGTTCTCTTGCAGATTTCTACATATTTAATGAAATTGTCTGTGACCCTGATTTGTATCTTACAAGTTTCTTTATGAATCTTGACTTTGCAGAGGGCAAAGAGCGCAAACTCACCTTTAATGCACCATGGGATTTTGACTCTACAATGGGTAATAAAAGTTTTGCTATTCCAGATCCTAGCGTAGAAGAAAATCAATACAACAACAAAGAGTCTGATTATATGTGTAGAATTGATGAAATGTTTGCCGGACTTTGTCAGACTGATGTAAACTGCACAGAGGAAAGAACTCATGCAAACCCTTGGATGGTAATATTTATCAACGAAACCTGGTTCAAGGACCTTGTAAAAGAAAGATTTAAAGGACTCAAAGATTCAGGTAAATGGGCAGAAACTCTTTCAACACTTGAAAACTTCATAAATGCTAATTCAACATCTGAACTTCAGCCAACCTTTAGCTATACAAGAAGTCTCTGGAATACTCCGGCAGATAATAATGAACTTTGTAATAAGTCAAGAGAAGCGGCAGAAACCTCACAAGAAGCTTCTGCACAATACCTTAAATTCTGGCTATCATACCGCTGGGGTTACGTAGATACAATTATTACCGGACTTTAATGCCACTGAATAATTAAAAACTACCGTAATTTGCAACTGCCTGGTCTACCGTCATATTACCACGCAAAACCTGGTAAACGGCGGTACGCATCTGGGCAGTTGCATTGTCTACGAGGCCAAGTTCATCAAGATAGATTGGGGTGGACTTGCTCAAAGGCGTATACATCTGGTCAAAGGAATAATCGGTCGAAGCTGTAATAAGACGCTTAATTTTGGCAAGATTATTGAGTTCGTCTGTCCTTATAAGAAAGCGCATGAATTCATCTGCCATATCAAGATTTTTAGAATTCTTGTTCACGGAAAATCCTACAGAAACATTGTTTACAAAATAACTGTTCTGATCCGTGGCCGGAAAAATGCGGAAGCTGTATTTAAAAGGATTATTTACAAAAGCCTGCTGCATCGCAACAGCATCAGGATTATTCTCATACCATCATTCCGTAGGAACCGGAAAGAACTGGCACCATGGGAGTTCTGCCGTCTGACGTGTGCTCAATAAGCTCATTTCTGATTGTGGAAAGATTAAAGCCCAGGGCTTTTTCATCAGACATCTCCTGGGCAGAGTCGAAAAGCTCCTTGTACTCTGGTCTGTCCCTCCAGGCAATGGCTGAGAATATGTTACCGAAGCAGAATAATTATCTTCTGTTGTTTCTGAACCCGAAAGAGACAATCCTGGAGCAAAGTATCCCACACTATTTTTTGAAAGCAGCAATGACGCTTCGTAATCAGCTTTTGCGGAGAGAATTTGAGGATTTTTCTGCAAGGCTGTACTAACTTTTGAGTTGATTTCCAGGATTCAAATGCAAGTTCATTCTGTTCAGACTGGTTCTGTAAATCCTGAATATTATGTGGTAAACGGAGAGATTCTGGTAAATCAGGGGTTCCGATTACAGATAAAAGTTTTTTTCGTAGATTTACCCATCAGTTATGCAAACTGTGCCAGCCGCAGCTTATAGTAGGCCCCCTTCTTTTCCATCAGCTCTGCCGGAGTACCAGACTCTACAATGCCACCCTTGTCAATTACAAAAATGCGGTCGGCATTCTGAATTGTAGAAAGGCGGTGGGCAATTACAAAGCTTGTGCGGCCCTTGAGCATGGAGGCAATTCCAGCTTGTACTAAAAGCTCGGTCTTGGTGTCAATACTGGAGGTTGCCTCGTCCAGAATAAGGATTCTTGGGGCACTGAGCATAGTACGTGCAAAGGCAACAAGCTGGCGCTGGCCGTTGGAAAGTTCGCCGCCTCTTGCAGTAAGCGGGGTATCGTAGCCTTTTTCCAGTTTAGATATAAAGTCGTCGGCATGGACTGCGCGCGCAGCTAGCAGCATTTCTTCCTCAGTTGCATCAAGCTTGCCGTACATAATATTTTCGCGTATAGTCCCGCTAAAGATGTAATTATCCTGAGTCATTATGCCCATCTGAGTGCGCAGGCTTTCAAGCGTTACGTCGCGGATATCCTTACCGTCAATCAAAAGGGAACCGTCCTTTACATCATAAAAACGGCTCACAAGGTTTACGATAGTAGATTTTCCGGCGCCGGTCGGACCAACCAAGGCAATTGTCTCACCCGCATGAACATCAAAGTTTACATGCTGCAAAACATCAACTTCTTCGTCGTAGCCAAAGGTAACGTCTTTAAACTGCACATCTCCTTGGATTGGAGGCATGGGAGCGGCATCTTCCTTGTCCACAATCTTGGCCTGTGTGTCTATAATTTCAAAAATACGTTCAGCACCGGTTGCGGCATTTACAAACTGATTGTAAAAATTACTCAGGTTCATAATCGGCTGCCAGAACATTCCAACGTAAGCACCAAAGGCAACATAAGTTCCAATAGAAACGTTGTCGATTCCAAGGAACTTTATACCAACAAGATACAAGCTCATTGTGCCCACGCTCCAGCAGATATCAATCCAACTAAAATATCCGTCGCACCAGGTAACCGCCTTCATAAATTCCTTGCGGTCTGCCCAGATAAGCTCACGGAAGGTTTTATCAGTTTCCTGCTCGGCGCGGAAGCTCTGGATAATTTTGATGCCGGAAAGGTCTTCGTTTATAAACGCATTCAGGTTACTGGACTTTTGTCGTTTTGCCTTCCAGTGCTTTTCCGACATTACAAAAATTACAAAAACGCCCACAATCAAAAAAGGAAGTGTACAAAGTGCAGCCAATGCAAGCTTCCAGTTTTTGATGAACATAATCACCATTACGGAAACCACAGTAACCATGTTCGGAATGAGCGTTGTTACCGCGTTTTCGATAATATCCTTGAGCGAGTTTGTATCCCCGATTATACGTGCCAGAATCTTTCCCGAAGGACGACTGTCAAAAAAGGCAAGGTCCAGTTTTTGAATATGTTCATAAAGCTGCTGTCTTAAATCCTGAATAACCTTGTTGCTCAATTTTGCCATGATGAGCATACGCATTTTAATTGCAAGCACGGCAAGCACATTTATTACCACGCTGATTGCAATTATGCGCAGCAGTCCCGGCACATTTTTGAGCATAATGTATTTATCAATCGCAATTTCGTTGAGCAGCGGATTCACCAGATCCACCGCCGTTCCCACTGCCATGAGCGCAAACACAAAAGCAATGCGCCCCTTATATTTGAGCAGGTATTTAAAAAGCCGCGGCATGGTTTCAAACTGCGACTTAGCTACCTGTTGTTCATCTATTCTATAACTATTCATATTATCTCCAATTAATACTGACTAACATAAGTCTCCTTGTAGAGACCTCCACGCGCGAGTAATTCCTCATGCGTGCCTTCTTCAGCAACACGCCCCTTTTCCAGCACGATAATCTTATCAGCCTTGCGAACTGCAGAAATACGGTGGGCAATTATAAGCTTTGTCATGCCGTGCAGGTCTGCAAGAACCTTCTGAATGTCCTGTTCGGTTTCTGTATCCAGGGCCGATGTGGAATCATCCAGAACAAGAACAGGTGTCTTTCGGGCAAGGGCACGGGCAATTGTAATTCGCTGCTTCTGGCCGCCGCTAAGACCTACACCTCGTTCGCCGATTACCGTGTTTTCTTTTTCTTCCATCTTGTCTACAAACTCGGCGGAGTGGGACTTTTCCAGAGCGCCGCGAACCTGTGGCATGGTCATGGAATCTCGCTCACCAAGACGGATATTCCCTTCAATCGTGTCGCTGAACAAAAAGATATCCTGCATTACACAGGCAACGGCACGGCGCAAAACAGAAAGTGGAAGCTCGCGGATATCAACTCCATCAATCTTAATAGAGCCGCTTGTAACATCATACATGCGCTTAAGCAGATTGATGATTGTAGTTTTTCCAGAACCTGTTGCACCCATAATTCCAAGTGTCTGGCCGGCGCCAATCTTAAAGGAAACATCATCCAAAATTGTTCGCTCGCCAATCTTGTAGCTTACGTGGTCAAACTCAATTTCACCACTCAGGTCATAGGTTGTAAAAAGAGCGTCGGCAATTCCGTCTTCGTTTCCGGCAGCAAGCGGAGACTGGTCTTCAATCTGGGGCAGCTGCTCGTAAATATTGTTTATACGTTTGATAGAAGCCTTTGCTCTTGAAATA
>JAILBH010000056.1 GCA_024681195.1 Treponema sp. | reverse complement strand
GTTTTAACCGATGAAGAGGCTCATGATATGTTGAGTAATTTTCTGGCAGATTTAAAAGCCAGAGGATAATTCTTTAGATGCCCTGCGACCCCTTCGACAAGCTCAGGGACCGCAGGGACCGCACACGTCAAGCATGTGCTCCCTGAGCCTGTCGAAGGGCCACTTTTAAACTCTATACTTAATCTTCTTACCAGTACCCTCATACAGCTTCTTACGCAGCTCTGTAACCTGAGGATCTGTAATATAATCATCAAAGCTCATCATACGGTCTATGATGCCGTTTGGTGTAATTTCTACAATGCGGTTTGCAATAGACTGAATGAACTCGTGGTCATGAGAGCTGAACAAAAGCACTCCCGGGAAGGCAATGAGTCCTTCGTTGAGGGACTGAATTGCTTCAAGGTCAAGATGGTTTGTAGGGTCATCCATTGTAATACAGTTAGCTCCGCTTAACATGAGTTTACTGAGCATACAGCGAACCTTTTCTCCACCGGACAAAACCTTTACTTTTTTTAGCGATTCGTCACCACTAAAAAGCATGCGTCCAAGAAAGCCGCGTACGTAAGAGTCGTCCTGTTCCTTTGAATACTGCTTGAGCCATTCTGTAATGTTCATATCATTATCAAAGTTGCCTGAATTATCGCGTGGAAGATAGGTCTGGCTTGTTGTCTGACCCCAGAAAAACTCTCCACTATCCGGCTTTTTAACACCGTTTACAATATCAAAAAGTGCTGTAACGGAATTATGTTCAATACCCACAAAAGCAATTTTGTCTGTACGGTTTACTGTCAAAGAAAAATCCTTGAGCAGGTCGTTTCCGTCGGCATCTTTATAGTTGAGTTTTTTAATCTCAAGAACATTGTTTCCTATTTCGCGGTCGGCCTTAAAGTTTACATAAGGGAACTTTCGCGTAGAAACAGGGATTTCTTCAAGAGAATCTGCAAGCTTGTCGTAAATCTTTTTGCGGCTGGTTGCCTGCTTTGCCTTAGAAGCATTGGAAGAGAATCGAAGGATAAACTCGCGCAAATCCTTCATTTTTTCTTCTGTCTTTTTCTGTTGATCGTGGGCCTGTCGCTGCATAACCTGAGTCATCTGATACCAGAAGTCGTAGTTACCGCTGAACTGTGTGATTTTTCCAAAGTCAATATCACAGATATAAGTGCAGACTGTATTCAAAAAGTGACGGTCATGCGAAACTACAATTACAGTATTTTCAAAGTCGAGCAAAAAGTTTTCGAGCCAGGTGATTGATTCAATATCAAGACCGTTGGTAGGTTCATCGAGAATAAGGGCATCTGGGTTGCCGTAAATTGCCTGGGCAAGAAGAACGCGAACCTTTTGGCTTTCATCAAGGTCGCTCATCATTCTGTCGTGGAACTCTTCTTCAAGACCAAGACCCGACAGCATCTGTTCAATCTGGTTTTCTGCTTCGTAACCGCCAAGCTCTCCAAATTCTGCTTCGAGCTCTGCAGATTTAATTCCGTCTTCTTCGGTAAAATCGGACTTGGCATAAATTTCGTCGCGGGCCTTACTTACTTCATAAAGACGAGGAAAGCCCATCATTACTGTATCTTTTACAGAATACTGGTCAAACGCAAAGTGGTCCTGTTTAAGAACCGCCATGCGTTCTCCCGGAGTCATAAAAATTTCGCCTGAATCTTTTTCCAGCTCGCCGCTGAGAAGCTTTAAGAAGGTAGATTTACCGGCACCATTGGCACCGGTAATTCCATAACAATTTCCTTTATTAAACTTAAGATTTACATCTTTAAAAAGGGGTTTTTCGCTAAATGAAACACTAACGTCACTAACAGTTATCATGCGTCATATTAAACCAAAATTTTCCTTTTTTTGCAACCTACCACAATTCCAGTAATTGCAATACAAAGTGCAAGAATAACAAGAATAATTGTTGTTGTTGACTTTGTTGAAGGCTCTGTTGTTGTGGCCTCTGTTGTCTTAAGTTCAGAATTACCCTGCACTGCTGTAATTGCAGCAGGTTCTACAGCATTAATTCCAGCATCCGGAGTAATTTCTTCTATCTGTTCAATTACATCCTGAACCATTTCCGGCATTGTCTGAACAAGCTCTTCTGCTTTAGCTTCTGCCTTAGCTTTTGCCTTAGTCTTAGTCTTTGCTTTAGTCTTAGCTTTTGGCTTAGCTGAAGTTTCTGTCTTTTGCTTAGCAGTCTGTTTAGCAGCAACAGTTTCTGCTATAGTCTGAGCAGCCTTTATAGGATTGTTTTCTTCTATAAAGTTTACAGATGCCTGTGTATTATAAGTTACAGGACTCCAGTAATTCTGGATTCTAGAAATAGAAGGACTAACAGATTTTTCCATCTTTTCTGAGGCTCCGGCAAGCATAATATCCTGCAGGAGAGAAATTCCTGTATTAACAATACTGAATGTAGGACTATCTCCAAAAATTGCTCCAGAGATTCCATTTGTTGCATCTATACTATCAGCATTAAATTTAACCTTAATATTTCCTTTATCAGCATCTTCTACATCATGTGGATAAATGATCATAGTAATTGTTCCGCTTGTGCTTCCGGAAGAAGAAGGAAGTACCAGGAAACCTTCTGAATCATAATTACCCTTTATACCGAATTTTTTACCATCCTTTTCAACTACATCTGTTTCTGTACCATATCCACTAAATTGAAGTGACGTATTAACACCTTGTGGAAGACTTGTTGAGAATACAACTCCAGTATTAGCATTGCCAGGCTTTGGTACAAGGAATACTGATTTTATAAGAGTTCCTACCGGCAGAGTAAGTGTAACAGTATAATCATGCTTCTTACCGCCCCAGCCTTCTTTTACAATTTCATTATCTTTCCAGGTTATAGAAGTAATTGTTGTATCACCAGCCTTAATTGCACCACCAATAATCCACCACTGAATACCATGCTGATTCTCATTATTATTACCAAGATAATAAGCATCACTAACATTTCCTAATTCATCTCTAAAGAACAAAGACAGACGTGTGTATGGCGTGTGAATATCCGGAAGAGCGAATACAAAACTATTTCCATCATCACTGACAACCATATTCTGCCAGGTGTTTCCAGCTGTAGCTGTGTAACCATCGGTTGTCTTGGTATTACCAGTTGTTACAGTCTGAACCATCTGATACTGAATAGCACCAGAAATAGCAGTTTTTGCAAACATAAGCTTGGTTCCGCTTGTGTAATAACTAGCTCTCTGACGGTCATCTCGAGGAACCCACTTAGCATAAGGAATAAGTCCCATAGTACTTGTATAACCATTAACCTGTTTTACATTACGGTCATGCCATGAAACAGTAGTAACTCCACTAGTAATTTCCGGGCCTGTGCTATCTGCTGTAAAGTTTAAGGTCTTAATCAAAGCAGCATTACCGGCATTGTCTTCTGCGTAAAGGCCATATTCCTTATTGCTCCAGGTTGCATCAAGGGTAATCTTATTATCGGTCATGTCATGAGGATTACCAGATGCACTCTTATAGTAGAATGCTTTAAAGCCTGAGCCGGTATCCTGCATGCAGGTAGGATCAAATGTTATTGTCTTTACACTTGAGTTGTAAACAATTGTAATAACATTGTTTTCTTCCGAAACTTTGTAGTCACCAACTGAATTATTTACAAGAACAGCAGTTCCACTTTCTGTCTGTGCGGTAAAGGTTAATTCACTGCCTTCTGTAATTGAAGGAGCTGTTGCATCTTTTACTACAGTTACAGAAACTGCACTTGAAGATTCATGGCCAACATTATCAACAGACTTGAAGTAGTATTTCTGGTTATCTGGAGTTGTAACTGCATAACGGCGATTTTCATCTATTGATATAAGTTCATCACTATAGTTTGTTCCATCTGTACTTACTTTATAGCCTTTGACATCTGTTGCTGTTGGTGTGGCAAAAGTAATATATGTAGTTGCTTCACTTACATAGTATTTTATATTGCTGCCAGAACCGCTCTTGTAACCATTTACAGGATTGTCGGCAAGAGAGATATCCGGAGCAGAACCATCTGCTGTAACAATGAATGGCTTTAAAGTAGTTTCTTTTCCAACATTATCTTTTACAGTTATAGCATATGTCGCAGTTGACGCATTTGTTGAACTAAGAGAAATCACATAATACTTTACTTTTACGCCGTCATTAACCTCTTCAGTTGGAGTTATTTCTGTACCATTACTATAGAAATGTAAACCATTTCCATCTGGGTCATTAACATTAGTCAGGTTAATATAAAGTTTATTTACCTTGCTTGTGTTGTAGACAATTGTTCCGTTATTGTCATCGGTGTAAGAACCTGTTTCGGCATCATTATTATCATTTTTGAGTTTATAAGTAACATTGCCAGCAGGTGCAGACACATCCTTCTTAAGAGCCACAGTTTGAACTGTAGAAACATTACCGGCCTTGTCTATTGCACGGAAGTTATAAGTTTTATCAGGGGCAAGTGTTATAGTTTTTTCATTAGACAAAGTCATATCAGCATAAGCTGAATCACCGTCTGTAGAAAGCTTTTTCTGCCATTTTGCAATATCTGTGGCATTTGTAGCAAATGTGATTACAGCGTTGTCGCCTTCTATGTAATAAGTTTTATCGTTAGAATCAAACTTATTGCTTAATGCATCTGTGTTTCCACTCTGTTTTTGAGTTTTAACAGAAGCTACGCTTATTGAAGGAGGAGTTTCATCAAAGGTCCATTTGTTTGTATTTGCAGGGCCCTTAAGTTCAATTGCATCTGAATCTTCCCCATCTGTAATAGAAAGGACAAGTTTAAGAGTTGCCCCAGAAGCCGCCTTTAACTTAGCATTTGTTCCCAAAGGAATTTCGTATTTACCAGTTGAATCATTTAAATATGTACTAAGAGTAAATGTTACGGAATCACTACCAACAAAGATAGTACATTTATCCGGATTTTCCGTTGTCTTAAATATTACCTTAGAAGCAGATTTAATATAGTTATCTGTTGAATCGCTTGAAGGATATTTTATAACATCTGAATATTCAAGACTACCATCAAGTGCTGGAACAGGCAGTTTTTTAAAATTAATTACAATTGGATCTGGGTTAATAATTCCTGCACGGTTTACTGCGTAAAATTTTAATGGCTTTTGATTAAAGTAATCGTTCCAGGTTTTATTAGTATCGTCAACTGTTTGATTACCACTCTTTTTAGTCTTATCAATTGAATATGTATATACTTTACCACTATGTGGAATCGGAGTTAAAACTGCAGGATTTCCATTTTGTGATTGAGTATCTGCAACTGTATATATTTTATTCTCTGGAACACTATCATCTTTCTTTATAATCCAACCAAGAAGAGGCTCACTATCGACCATAGTCATTTTTAATTGAATATGCGTAATCTTACGACTTGAATCTATATACCATTCTCCACTCGAAGCACCAGTTTCAAATCTCTTTCCACTCGGAGGATTTACAGCAGTTATTTGTACTGGAGATGATGAGGCAAAAGCTGGAGCATTTGGCTGGTAAACCCATTCTGTGCTTCCTTCATATGAAAGTCCAACAGCACCTGCTTTGTTGCCAGCATAATCTTCTACGTCTTTAATATAGATTGTTGAACCATCTATTTCAAGATTTTTTATATTCTCACCCTGTTCTTTTGCAAATTCTGTTTCTCGATTTTCAAAACCAGGATAAGCAACGTTACCAGTACCCTTATTCTTGATACCGGACATCTTATCGACAATTTCATATTTTACAGTAGAAGCATCACTATAATAGTTTTTATTATCAATA
>JAILBH010000218.1 GCA_024681195.1 Treponema sp. | reverse complement strand
TGTATCTGTGAATAGAAATAATTAATATTACAAAAAAATTTTAAGATAAAAACCTACTAAAATACTTGACAGTACTTATAATTAGTTTAAACTTTTATATATGAAAAAACTTTATATTTTATTAATTACAGCCTTTTGTTTATTTGCTTCCTGTAAAAGCACAATGTCTATTACCTATCCTATTAAAGTTGAAGAGCTTGTTTCTCCTGTATTTATTGTAAATAAGGTTGTATTAAAATCCGGTACAATTGAACCTACAGATGAAGAATTAATTAAGATTTTTGAACTTTTTCCATATTCCGAAATCCAGGATATTGTTTACGAAAAGAAAGGAATTGTACTGGAAACCTCGCTTATTCAGGCAACTCCCGTACAGGGAAATATTGAATATAATATTGTTTATGATGTAGATACTAACGAAGACCTTGAAGAATTGCCTGAATGGGAAATCAATTATGAAGTTCCCGAAGATAATGATCAGTTGTGTACATTGATTTTTTCGATGGATCCACCAGAGGGCTTCCTTACTGTACAGGTTGTAATGAACACTACCCGACTTGTTCCTGCAAAAAAAGAAGGAAAAGAAGATAAGATTCAAGACCTTCAGACAACTGTATATCATACATTTGATAACTGGACTTTTAAAAATATATTTGTAGACCAGCGTTCATGTGCTCAAATTAAATTTAACAAGCATCTTACACCAACTTTTGTTCAGAATGAACTCTATAATGTTTATAAGGTTCTTAATCAGACAGAAGATGGTTATCTTAATGTTCCTGTAAAAGATTTTATTGAAATCCGTTTTAATATTTCTGATCCTGGTAATATGTTTTTCTCACCTGCAGAAATTTATAATGCAAAGCTTGAATATCTTTTTGATCCTGGAAAAAAATATATGATTAAATATAAGCTTAAGAGATTTTCACCTGATTCTACAAAGTGGAAGGTTATATTTGTAATCAAGGAAGAAAAGCCAAAACAGACAAAATAGGCTTTTAGTTTTTCTGCTTTTTCTTAACAGAAGTTATTGTAAGATTTATCATTTTCTCTGTTTCTTTACCGCTTTCAATATCAATATCCCAGAACATTGTTGAAACAAAGGTTGCAGAGCTTGTTATAAGCTTATTAGTAGAGAAATCCGGGCGTTTAAACAGAATAGGACTGTAATAATAACCGCATTTTTCATTTGGTTCAAAAGCAAAAGAAACCCCATTTACAGAATCTGTAAGTCTTATTGCCTGAACTTCATAAAGTTGATTCTTTAAATTCAACTGTTGAGTAGATTTCTTGGGTTCAATTACCATTAGTTTTTCATTTTCTGCGGCTTCAATGTTAAAATATGAAATCTGTTCATTTTCGTAATTTACATCGCTGAAATTAGATTCAACAGCAAACTTTAGCTTCATTGGTTTTGCGCTTTCATTTTTAAGAATATATTGAACTGTAAGTCCGTTTGAATTAAATATATAAATCTTTTTAAGACTTACCCGCTGATGAGTTGGTTTATATTCTGCTTCTGCTATGAGTTGAAGCTCTTTTCTGCTGGCAATGAACTTTACTTCTTTATAAATAATTCTTGAGAATACACCGTCTCCGGCAGCTTCGCCGCTAAGATATCTGTTAAACTGATCACTGTCAAAAAGATGGTCTACTAAAACACCTCTTTTATAGCCATCCTCTACCCCGTCATATTCAAAAATCCTGCTCAGATTATCTACATAGTTTCCGCAGTTTTTCATTACATCAAGCTCCTGGACAGAACCTCCTAAGAGACTTATATATGCAAAATAATTCTGCATGCGGCAAACATATTCATTAATTCCATCGCTGGTATAATTAAAGCGACTCATGCTTTCTGTAAATTTGCTGTCATCATGAAGGAATTTTTCGGCCATAATAAGACAGCGGTATGAATCCTGACGGAATTTTGTATTGCAGTAAGGACCATTTAGAGTTGCAAGAACAGCAGTACCACATTGAGCTTCCAAAAGCTTTTCGCGTGCTGCCTTTTTTCTCATCTTATCATTCTTATATTGATTAATAAGGATTGTCATATAGGTAATTCTATTATTAAGTCTTGAGCTTTGTTCATAGAATTCCATAAAATCATAAACAGTATTTGAATAATTCTGACGATTCTTATTTCTAATTAAATAAGCACACCAGTTATTCATGGTTTTATTCATTGTTGCAGAAATATAAACCGGAATCTTTACAGGCTGCAGCTTTCGGTATTCGTCAATTGTTGCAGTTTTAATTCTTGTCTGATCCCTGCCTTTAAGATAAAGATCCAGCTTTTCAAACCATTTTGAATCTATAAGAGGTTTGATTGAATTAAAATTCATGCTCAAGATTACGATTTTTTCTGGTGAGAACTGAAAGTAATCATCCTGACGTTCAGTCTTTTCTACAGCTTTGGTAAGATTTTTATCAAAGAAATCGCAGTCAGTTTCTGGTGTCGGGATAAAATCATTATAATATGGGAAAAGATCTACAGCTTTTCCTAAGTCTGTCATAATATAATAAAGGAAACGTTTTTTGTTTTCCGGAATAGAATTTGAATCAAGCAGCGCATATTCAATTCCACAGGTCTGAAGATTGTTTACAATTGATGAATCCCATATATCTGCAAATAAATTAATTCCACGAGGTCTTTTTCCAATTGTCTGTCTTATTTCTGTAGAAAGCATATCTATTTGTGAATTGCGGTCTACTGGAAACAAAAGTGGAAGAACAGGGGCATAAAAACCACCACCAAGAATTTCTACCTGATTGCGTTCAACAAGTTCCTTTAGAATAGTTATGAATTCTGTATGCTTTTTTTTGTAATATAAAAGCTGTGGACCTGTAAATGAAAAAGAGAATTTAAAATTAGAATGAGAATATAGGAATTTAATAAGCGGCTTATATACTGTCTGATAAACTTTATCGTATTCTTCGGCAGCATCTGTACTTACAGATAATGACCTTAGATTGAAGCATACGTATATTGAATTCATATTCACAATATACGGCTTCCCACCCAACTATGCCGTTTTTTCTCCTCATTTACAGTTTTTTATAAAAAATAAAGTTCTTTTCCCCAAAAACCTTATTTAACTTTTTAGTATTTGTTCAAATATTTTATAACAAGTTGCCCATATTTTAAAGTCTTTTTTTTGATTCCAGACAACTTTTTGTGTTTTTGATTCCTCTGAACAAGAAGATTTGTCATCCGAAATGTTTGCACAGATTGTATATTCCTTAGTATTCTTTGGAACAAGTCTTATTATGTTCAAAGGACAAATTTCTATACATTTTCCACAGCCAATACAAAGGTTTGTAACAACTGCAGTTCTGTTTTTAATTACAATTGCTTCCTGTGGACAGATTTTTACACAGTCCCCAAGTCCAATACAGGCAAACTTACAGTCACAACCGGTACCTGAATAATTATTTACAAGTGCGCAGGAATAACCTTCATTAAATACATCTTTGTCAATCTTAAAATTTTTGTTACAGGAACATAAAACAAGCGCCTTCATGTCAGAAGCTTTATAATCTTCTTCTTCGGGTTTTATATATTCAATTTCGCGGTCAGAAATAATTGGATCTTCCTGAATCTTATTCTGGCTGTGAATTGATGGAAAAAGAATATAAAACAAAAACAATAATAAAATTGCAACTATGAGAATTATAACTGTTAAAAGAATACCGGCTAAAATCATTTTATAACCCCCGGATTAAGCCACATTACATCAAATACAGAAATTACGAGAATTAAGATTGCAATGTAAAGGAAAAGCTTACAGTAATAAGATTCGGTATTTTGTTTTCCATTGTTTCTTCTGAATGCAAGAATGAATGGAATTATAAAAAGGAATGAACAGATACAGCTCACACTTATAGCAACTGTATTTATAAAAGATGTACTTTCAAATACAGAAATTACGATTACAAGGTAAGAAAAAACAAATTCAGTCGAAGAGCGTTTTGTTGTAAGCCTTACAAGAGCTTCAAGAAAGGCGTTTATACAAATAAAGATAAGGAAGCTGGTTAATGGGAAAAGCTCTGTAAGCTTTAATGGAACAAGCAGACCTTTTGTAACAAACCATGAAAGCATAGATGATACTAAAATAGAAATAAACAATTTTACTGCATAAGTAATATCATTAAGCTTTTGCATGCGTAAATCAATTACGTTATTTGTTCCAATTCCATAAATAAGAACTACAGAGGCAAAACAGATATAATACAGGATTGTGTTTAAGAAGTTCAATTCTTTACCTCCGCTCTTTTATAAATTGCAATCTGGTTACGAACGTAAATATGTATAAAAAGAAGGATTGCCGAAAGAATCATTGCACCAGGAATTGATGCAAAAATTGAGAAGAATCCTATCTTCTGTTCATTGATAATTACCTTTTCTAAGATCTGATGATTTTTTCCAAAGAAGGTAAAAGTACCATAACCTGCTATATCTCTTAAAAGGAAAAACAAAAGTGCATAAACTGAAAAAGTCATTATATGAAACATATTACGCTTTATTCTTACGTTCACCGGTTCATCCATATTGGTAAAGACATAACCAATAAGAAAAAACGAAACTGGCATAAGATAAACCAGGAAGCCCAGAGTGAGCATTATCTCGGGATAAAGCATTATCATAATCTGCCTGAACATTACAGTTGAACCTATTATGACTATAATGACAATAAGCGTATTGATTTCTTCAAGCTTTAATTTTTTTACAAGAGAAATTGCAAGAGTTCCAATGAGCATAAGAATGTTTAACTCTAAAATAAGTGTAACACCATAAACAAATCTTCCTGGAGAAGGAACCAGAATGGCGAGTATTGTTGCAATTAATAAATATACAGAACGTCTTTTCATTTTATCCTCCCCTAGTTTAATATTTCAGGAATCTTTTTAATCCAGTATTCCTGTCTCTTATCAATAATATTATTATTCAGTTGAGTTCTTACTCTTCCATGAAGTGATGAATAGCCGGCAAAAACTACGCTGTCAATTTCGCGTTCAGGAAAATATAGATATACTGCAGGTAACGGACCATAAAAAGTTGTAATACGAAGGATTATTGCCTCTACTTTTTCTGATTTATTATTTATACTTCTTACGGTATAAGCTGCACAGTTTGAAGAGATCGGTTTATTTATTTCAATCGGTTCAATAACTTCCCATGCGCCTGGATTATATTCGTCAAGCACTTTTTGAACAGAGGTTTTAAGGTTTGTATTCCAGGATTTTTTGGAAACTAAAACCGGATATATCAGAAGTCCAAAAATGACAATCAGAATCACAACGAAAAAAGAATAATTTCTAAAAAAGCTTTTATTTGTAATTTCCTGCATAACTATTCTTCCTTAACTGGTTTTGCAGTAATCATCCTGTTCATAATTTTATCCATACGGTTTTCTTCAATACTCCTGATCATAAGATTAAGAATGTTGCAGATAATAACAACATATATCATTCCTATTGGAGAAGTTCCGCAACCGACAATAAAGAAGGCAACAATACCTGCAAAAAATGAATATATAATTTTACCGACAATGGTCATTGGATGCGTTCCAAACCATTGCAGCATAAATACAGCAACAAATAAAGTACCGCTTGTAAATAAGGCAAGTATAATATCACCCTGATTAAAATCTCCTCCTGTCATAAGCGGGAAGAAAAGTCTTACAAGTATTGCATATACTGTAAGGAAAATTGCCGGTATAAGTGCTGTAAATGAGTTGTCGCAAAATAGAACTATAGAGGCAATTACTGTCAGAAGATTAAATCTAAAGGCCGGGATAATTGAATGTGTATCCCATAACATAGAAATTAAACCCTGCGGCAGCGTTACCTTACATTTTGAAAAGATTTCTGAATTGAGCCAGCCTGTTACATAAGAGTCAAAATCATAGACTGGGAAAACACCGTTATTAATAAGAGCAACAGAAGGATTTTTAGTTGTAAATAAATCTGTTGTAATCTGATAATCAGGGAAGTAATTTCTTCCAATAAAGAACGCAATAATAATTGAAACACTTATAATATTGATCCAGAAGTTTTCGGTATCTTCAAAAATGTATTTAAAGATTATCAATGTTATAAGTGAAATGAACATAACAGTAAGCGGAGGATAAGTTTCTGGTAAAAGCATTCCTACAATAATTCCCTGAATAAGATTTGTAAGAATAAGGAACTTATTACTTTTATTAAAAATATAATGTATAAGGCTTGCAAGCAGTGCTCCAATTGTTGAACAGGCAATTACCAGAATGGCATCAAAGCTTTTGGTAAAAAAAAGCATTGCAATCTGCACCGAAAGAAGAATCAAGATTTTTAATGATACCGCAGAAATAGACGGCTTTTCGTAAATATACGGTTTAAGAGAAACAAGCTTGCTTTTCATTCGGTCTTTTTTACTGTTCATCTAGTTTATCCTTTATCATTGTTATTACCTGACAAAGCGGAATTCTTGCCTGACAGACTGTATTACATTTTCCGCAGTTTATACAAAGTGTGGCTTTTTTTACTAAGTCTTCATTAAGTGATGTTTTTTTAAGAACATAGTCATAAAGAATATCCGGTGCAATTCCAACAGGGCAATTGTATCTGCAGGAACCACATTTTATACAAGTATAAACCTGACTATCTGTAGTATTTGCTTTTGAAACAAATTCAACAGATTTTACATATTTAGTAATAGGGACATCAAACCAGTTAACACAATTACCGCAGACTTTTCCGTTTATAATTACAGCAGCCGGATTTTTTATAAAACCTCCAAGCTGGCTTGTAAGCTCCTTTAAGGTAAAACCAATTCTTACATTCAAAAAGCAGGATGCAGGAATACAGTTGCCTGTAAAATGGATTGAACGTGACATAACAGGAATATTATAAACTACTGCATTATATATATCATACAAGGTGTATGGATCAATAAAAATGTCTGTACTCTTTAAGCTGATGCTATATGTCTTTCTATAAATTTTATTAAAGCTCGAAATAATTTCGTATTTAAAACCATTCAGATATTTTTTTGGATTTAATCCAAGATAAAAAATCATATGTTTATCATCATCTTCCAGATTCATTTCTTTAATGTCTTTAGGACCAAGAACAAAAACAATTGATTGTGCGTCAAGAATTTTTGCCAGCATGTGGGCGCCTTCCTGAATCTGTTTAAAGTAAAATTTTGTCATTAAAGAATCAGAGATTCTGTAAGTATCCTCATCAAAAAGTCTTACAACAAGATTAATGTTTCTAAGCTTTTCTGTTTTTTTAATCTGATCAGTCAGCGAAAGAGGATGTGTGCATGAAAAAGTATTGATTATTCCCTTGCCATCAAGCTTACGTTCCAAAGAAGCCGGACTTAAAGATTCCCAAGCCTCTGGTTTAGAAGGTTTTCCAAGATAAGTAAAACTACCCTGAGTTATAATCTGCAGTGCGTTTTCGATCTTGCCGTCAGGACAATGAACTGAACAAACATCCTTTAATAATCCAGGAATTGGAGAATGAATTGAAGAAGAATCTGAAGAAGCAATAACCTGCCCTTCAGTAACAAATTCTCCAACTTTTACTACAGGCTTACAAGAACCATTCTTTTCCTGCAGTAGAGGAATAAAAACAGTCTTTGGTAAAAATGCATTTTCTGTATATTTGTAGTTGTTTATCACCTGTTTCCTCCCTTACTTATCATAGCCGAAAAATAAATAAAAAGTAACATAACAAAGCACATAATCATCATAATTATGCTAAAAAGACTGATATTATATGCTACAGAATTAATATATCCTGCTGTAAATCCACTGCCCTGCTTTTTTATAACACTTTCTATTGAGTTAAAATCAAGATTGTCTATTGAATTGTAAACAGAATCTTTAAAGCTCTGGTCATAATTCATAACCTGATTTTTTTGAACAATAAGGCCGTCAACAACTTCAAAGCGTGGATATGTAATTGTATCAGGATCTGATGAATCCTGGTTTAAAGATCTGTAAGGATTTGTAAGAACATTCCAGTTCCATCGGTAAAAAGCATTTAAATCAGGCAAGCGTTCATCTTGTGTATTTGCTTTTCCCGGTAATGCTACACCCGAAGTTGATTTTACGTTTATGAGGTTAAAGGAACCCAACGCAAAAAATGCAATTACAACTACGGAACCTGCAAGTAAAAGCGGCATTATTATATTGCGTTTTCCGCCATATGGAGAAATCATTTTTGCAGAACGGATAAAAACCGGATTAAAGTCATATCTTTTTTGACAGGATATTTTAATATTGCTTACAGTAAGCATTGCAAAAAAGCTTGCAGATAGAATTAAAAGATAAAAGATTCCTGAACGGAAGGAAGAAGAAAAAGCCGAAATTACAGAAACTACAAGGGCTGCCATAACAGGATAATTTGATATTATTTTTTTTAAGGCACCCTTTCTCTGGTAAATATTAGAAATTGTAAAAATACATAAAAGTAAAATTATTACTGCAAGTGCACTGGAATAAAAGGCATTACAGAAAATGTAGATGCATGGAAAGACTGCGGTAAAAATATAAAAGCCTTTGTTTTTAGAAAAGAAACATAAAATAATTGCAAGGAGCGTACATACTGCAGGAAGCATCCAAAGATATGGAGCAGAATTATCTACACCATTGTTATAGCCTTGTTTTTTAAGAAGGGCTATTGCATCATCAAGATATTTTGCCTCGGAATTTGGAATGTAATAAAGAATGTATTCCCCATTCCCATCAAAAAAATAATTCTGTCTGTCGTAAAGATAACGGTTTTCTGAACTCTGAATATTTATTTTGAGCATTGCTTCTTCAATAGAATCTTTTGTCAGCATGATTGGTGCGTGCTGGTTATTTAAATCTACAAAATTAGAAATGCCACAGCTTATTAATATTTTTTCTACAGTTGTTTGAGGAATATCTTTTTGTACGTAAAGGATTTTATAGCCTTCCCAGCTGCTGCCTTTTGGAATTGATCTAAAAGCAATAGTTAGAGCAGCAATTATTATAACTAATATAACCGGAAGAATTTTTTTTAACTTATTCATTTTTATATTTTATTTTAATAAGGACATAGACAGGCCTATAAGAAAACCTAATATTCCTCCCATTATTACCTGAATAGGAGTATGTCCATTTACCTCTTTTATAGATTTATATTCTTTAATGCTACCATTTTTTTGAAGCTCGGAACCAAGCTCATTTATTGTTTTAGATTGAATACCACTGGATCTTCTGACACCAACTGCATCACGCATGGTAATAAATGTAATAAGAAGCGAGAGCATAAACAGATTGGAGGTTACTCCCTCTCTAAAACCGATTGTTGTACATACTGCAGTTACAATAGCTGAATGGCTCGAAGGCATGCCGCCTGTTCTCCAGAACATACTCTCAATAAGATATTTAAAAGACTTAATTCTGCCGTAGCAGAGGTCTATGATAGTTTTTAAAAATTGAGCTCCAAGCCAGCTGAAAATACCAGAAAGAAAGACAGGATTCGTAAAAAAAGCTACAATTTTTTCTAAAAATAATGGCATAAATCTTTCCTATTACAAATTTAATTCTACCATTTAATTCCAAAATTTACTATACTTTTATTATGGATTTCGTAGATTTTAAGACAGGATCTGATGATGAAGGCCGTCGTCTTGATAAGGTAATCAGAATCTTTATACCCAAACTCTCACTTGCTCAAGTTTATAAATCTTTACGAAAAGGTTTTATTAAAGTAAATCATAAAAAAGCTGTACCTGAATATAGAATTCAAAAGGATGATCGAATTTTTATTGCAGATTTCCTTATTAAAGATATTGAAAATACATCTGAAAAGCCCCAAAAGTCTTTAGAAACCCCTCAAAAGCTTGATATAGAACCTCTTATTGTTTTTTTGAATAAAAATCTTCTTGTAATAAATAAACCACAGGGAATAAATATCCATCCGTCCAAAAAAGGTGAATATTCTCTCATAGATGCAGTTACAGAATATTATAATTTACATAATTCAAATGATTCCCTTGCTTTTAAGCCGGGTCCCCTTCACCGTCTTGATAAAATGACTAGTGGTCTTGTTTGTTTTTCTATGAGTCATGAAGGTGCTGTATGGTTTTCCAAGGAAATGAAGGAACACAATATTAAAAAGACTTATATGGCAATTGTTCAGGATATAATTAAAGAGCCGCAGGAATGGAAGGATTCAATTTTAAAAGAAGATAAAACCGATTCAAAAGGCTTTCATACAGTACAGATTGGAAAAGAAAACGGCAAAGAAAGCATTACCCATGTTAATCCTGTAAAATACGGCTCTTATTTTGGACAGAGGCTCTCGGTTGTAGAATTCAATATAGAAACCGGCCGTCAGCACCAGATCAGGGCTCAGTCTTCTTTTCATGGACATCCGCTTTGGGGCGATACAGCTTATGGAGGCAGTAAAAACAAGGATAACGGCGGAAAACATAGTCTATGTGCTTTTAAAATTGAATTTCCTAAAAATGATCTTGGAATTCCTCCGGTTCTTAAGATTGAAAGCGGCGAAATGATAAAAAAAGTAATAGAAAAACTTGAGGACTAAACTTTTTTAAGTTATAATTTTTTATAGTGAATAAGCTTTCTCAATTTATTAAACAAAGATTCTCTCCTACTGCGGTTTTTGCACTTGTTGGCGAAAGCGGAACCGGTAAAAGCTATCATTCAAAGATGCTTGCAGAACAATATAATATCAACGCAATAATTGATGACGGACTTTTGATTCAGGATGAAAAAATAATTGCAGGTCATTCTGCAAAACGCGAAAAAACTTATATGGGAGCAGTTCGTGCCGCTCTTTTTGATGATAAAGAACATCGTGATTCAGTTGCAAAAGTATTGAAAAAAGCCCACATTAAAAGAATTTTGATTCTTGGAACTTCCGAAAAGATGGTTTCTAAAATTGCCATGAGGCTTCAGCTGCCGCAGCCGGGTAAAATCATTCACATTGAAGAAATTGCAACTCATGAAGAAATTGAAAAAGCTGCAAAATCACGACATGTAGAAGGTAAACATGTAATTCCTGTCCCTTCAATTGAGGTAAAAAAGACTTATCCTCAGATTTTCTCTGACTCTATGCATGACTTTTTTACCAAAGGACCGTTTAAGAAAAAGTCTAAGAAGGGAAAACTCATAGAAAAATCAATTGTACAGCCGGAATTTTCTAAAAAAGGACGAGTTGAAATTTCGGAAGCAGCCCTAACCCAGATGGTAATGCATTGTGTTTCTGAATGTTCACCAGATGTAAAGGTTAAAAAAATCATAATTAAAAAGGATTCGCGCGGCTATAGACTCATTGTTACGATTGATGTACCGTTTGGAACCCAGCTTACAGGAAAGGTTCATAAGCTTCAGCAATATATCATAGACAAAATAGAAACTTTTACCGGAATTTTGATCGAAGAAGTAAGCATTGTAATTGATAAAATTACAAAGGTTGAAAATCCTGTACACAATGTTTTAGAAAACAAAAAGCCTTTAACAAAGATTTCGCTGGCTAGAAATCACGAAAAGGAATAATTACTGCTTTTTGGGTTGAATTCTTATTGCAACACCAAGTTTATTCATTACAGATTTAACTGCATATTCAAGCTCTCGTCTCTGAGGATTCATTGGAAGAATAAAGCTGCGGCATTCTGTCCAGGTTTTTGCATAAAGTTCAGAAGATGAATATTTGCCCAAAGTTTCTTTTTCCCAGTCTGTAAGGGTTGTAATAAAATCATAAATCAGGTAATAAAGTTTTTTTCCAAGTCTTGCCTGAGGATTAGTTTTATTAAGTTCATCAAGCTTTTTAAGATTATTCATAAAGCTTTCTTCAATGTTTTTTCGTTCATAAAGCATGGCAGAAACAGATGGTTGTATATACATAAATAAATCTGTATCTATTGCTTCGCAAATAATTGTAGAAGCATGCGGATTATTTATTATTTTAAGCAGTTCTTCTGTAATGCGTGAAGGAGAAATCTGATTTAAAAGCGAAGCAGACTGCTTGATCTTATGTCTAAGATGGAAAGTCATTCTTGCATCAGTTGTTGCAGAATATTTAATTGCCCTAAGCATTCTGACAGGATCTTCTACAAAGATTTTATCCAGAGGAATTACGGGGCGCAGAACATGCTTTTTAATATCTCTTACACCACCAACATAATCAATTATCTGTTCCTGGTTTGGATCATAATAAAGAGCATTCATAGTAAAATCTCGGCGCATAACATCCTGTTCAATTGTACCAAAATCGTTACCAACAGAACCTTCTACATTTGAACGGAAGGTGCTTACTTCAAAGATCTTGCTGCCAAAAACTACGTGAACAAGACGGAATCGTCGACCGATTATGCGTGAGTTACGGAATATTCTCTTAATTTTTGATGGAGTTGCATCTGTAACAATATCAAAATCTTTTGGAACATTACCTACAAGAAGATCGCGAACTGCACCACCAACAATATAAGCTGTAAAACCGGCATCTTTTAAGCGGTTTACAATCTGTAGAGCATCAGGGTCTATTTTTTTGTTTGAAATAAAATGTTCAGATTTAGTATAAACAACGGCTTTTTTTATTAAATTGCCGTTAGAATCTGTTCCATATCGATACAACACAATGTGTTATATTATTCAATTTAGTGTGTTTTGGTCAAGAAGGGAGAAATTTTAAGATATAAAAATGCTCACGAGGAGAACCTGGCTTTGTGATGCTAGGGGGATTATGAAGCATCACAAAGCCAGAACCCCCTCCCGAGCATTTTTATATAGCATAAATTTATATTTCTTGATCTAAACACACTCATTTAAAAAAGCGAGGATGTCGGATTCTACCTGTTCGCGGTCGGTTTCGTTTAGGATTTCGTGACGGTCTTCTGGATATTCTTTGATGTAAACTTTTTCCATTCCGTTGTTTTTGTAGATATTATAAAGGGCTTTTACTGTTTTGCCGTAATCGCCTACAGGATCATCACTGCCGTAAAGGAAGTAAACAGGCAAAGATTTGGAAATCTTTTTTATATTTGAAGCTTTGTGAATTTTACAAAGGCCGCCTGTCATATCGCAATAGAATGAGGTCTTGAGTGGAAAACCACACCATTTGTCTTCTTCATAAAGTTGAATTATAAGCTTATCCTTTGTGAGCCAGTCATGTGGAGTTTCGGGATTTTTAATTTTGTTGTTATAGCTTCCAAAAGAAAGTGTATCAAGGAACTTTACAATGCTGTCTTTACCGCGGAAGGCGCGTATAATTTTTGCAAGAAAGTTTCCTACGGTAACCAATGGAAGTCTTGGTCCAGCTGTTCCAATTAAAAAACAGGCTTTAATTTTTTCACTATGTTCTTCAATGTAGCCTTGTGCAACAAAAGAACCAAAAGAATGTCCCATCAATATTACAGGAACTTGAGGATATTCAGCTTTTACGCTGTCAATCATTTCATCTATATCGTTTACAACGCTTGTAAAACCATCTTTGTCTCCAAGCTTACCGTAGTCACCAGTTTGGTTTGATAAAGAGATTTCTGCAGTTCTTCCATGACCTCTCATATCAAAGGCATTAAAAATATATCCGTTTTCTGAAAGAATTGAACCAAAGCGATCATAACGAAGAGAATGTTCTGCAAGTCCATGATTAAAAACTATTACAGCTTTGATTTTTGGAGTTTCTTCTCCTTCTTCAACATCAGGAATCCACCTGTTTACCCAATGTTCAAAACCATCTTTTGTTTTAAAAGAAAAACTTTTTAATGCCATATAAACCTCTCAAGCATAACTGATGAAAATAAAACGGCAATGACAAAATCTTACAGTTCTGATAAAATCAAAACTTATGGAAACTGCAACAGTACAAACTGAAAAATTAGTTTTTGGCGGTCAAGCAATTGCAAAAATCGGCACCAAAACTGTATTCATTCCCTTTGCCTTGCCTGATGAAACACTTTCCATAAATATAGTACAGCACAAAAATGATTATGACAATGCACAAATTCTAAAAATCATCAAACCTTCTCCTTACCGAAAAGAACCTGAATGTGAATATTACGGAAGATGCGGTGGCTGTAATATGATGCATATCCAAAATGATTTTCAGCGTAAACTCAGACTTGAAATGCTTAAGGATGCCTTCAAAGCAAACAAAATAGATCTGGAAGCTTCTGTTGTGGATTTAGAAATAATTTGTGGACCTGATTTTAATTACAGAGCCCGCTTCCAGCTTACAGACGGCGGTTTATGCGGCAAAGGACAGAATAATATTGTAAATATAAAAGGCTGTCTTTGTGCAGAAAACGTAATAAATCAATATCTTTCACAAACTCCAATAGAAGAGCGGCCAAAAGGAAGAACTCACATTTTTGGAAGCCAAATGGTCACAAATCCAATTGAACAGATTAAAATAAATATACCGGAAGATCAGATTGACAACAAAAATAGACACATTAATAAAAATTCTAAAAAGCTCAAGCTAAAAGAAAACCATCATTTTGCAGGTACAGTCCTTTCCCCACAGAATCTTATTACAGTAAAACTTTTGGACAAAGAATTAACCTTTGACGTACGCGGCTTTTTTCAATCAAATCTTTTTGTTTTTGAAAAAGTAATTAAGCTTATAACAGAGCTTTTGCCTGGTGGTAAAAACATTCTTGATATGTATTCGGGCTGCGGTTCCATTTCGTATTTCCTTACAAAAAAATATGAAAATGTAGTTCTTGTTGAACATAATCGTGATGCGCTTGTTTTTGCAGAACAGAATATGGCTGGTACAAATCACACAAGCTATGGACTGAGCGGCGAAAACTGGGTAAAAACCTGTTCCCAAAGCTGCTCTTCCTTTGATGCAGCAGTAGTAGACCCTCCCCGTTCAGGAATGGAAAAAGCAGTTCTTGATTATTTTTGTAAAAGCAATATACCGTTTATTATTTATCTTTCCTGTAATCCGTCTACACAAAGCCGCGACTGTGGACAATTAATCAAAGCAGGCTATAAAATGGAACGCGCATATCTTCTGGATTTTTATCCAAACACAAGCCATATAGAAAGTCTTGTGGTACTGAGGAAAAATGAAAACTAAAAAAATATTTCTTACAGCCATATTTCTTGTTTTTGCCCTTTCAAAAGTTTTTTGCGGAGAAGGAATTGAACTTAATAATATAAACGCAAGCTGGACACGTGTACTTCCTGGAAAAGTAGTCTGCGAACCGCAAATGACTTCTTACGGTTTTGCTGTAATTACAGATGCCAAAAATTTAATGGGCTTTTCGAGCGAAGGAAGAATCGTTTTTGAAAAAAATCTTACAAAAGCAACAGGAGCTTTTTTTGGAGTTCTTAAAAACGGCTTTTTTGCTGTAATAACAAACAGCGGAAAACGCCTTTCATTATTAAATCCGGATGGTCAGGAATTATGGAATTTAAATCTTGATTATAAAATTACAGATATTCCAACCAGTGGCCGCGATGGACGCTTTTTTATTCGTGGAAATTCTGAACTTGCCTGTTTTGGAGTAAACGGTATTCAAAAATGGAATATTACTACCCCAACCCAATCAAAAATTGCAATTCAGGAACTGCCTGACGGAAGCCTTGTTGTTTTTTTGCAGCAGCTGGATAAAGGAAAAACTAAAGCCTTAAGAATTACACCTTTTGGAGACGTCATAGAGGAAATTACTTTTGCAGGTCAGGTATTAAATGCCCTTACAACTCCAGAAGGAATTCTTTTAGTTTTTTCTGATGGAACCAGCGGGCTTTTCTGCCTTCAGAATAATAAATCAGAACACAAATGGCTTTTTAAAAAAGAACTCAAACAAAAGACTAACAAAGACTTTTTTATACTTTCACAGGACGAATCAAAAGTAGTATATATAAACATAAAAGCAGACAATATCGAAATAGATTACATAAATCTGGAAGACGGTTCTGTTAACAGTTCCTTTACTATTAACGAAAAGTTTACTCCGGAATACGGCTGGTACAATGAATCGGGAGTATTTCTTGCAGACAGTCAGAAAGCTTTTTTTTACAACAATATGGGCCGTTATATCTGGAGCGGAAATCTTCCTTCCAAAAAAAGCAAGGTTGTTCCTTCGTATACAGCCTTTACAACAGATAACTGCTTTCTCCTTTTTTGTTCAGACTGGAGCATTCACGCATTCAAAACTGCAGTTGTAACAGAAGCTGCTAAGAAAGACATTTCTTTGACAAAAAGAGCCGCTTATGATAACTGGTATGAACTGAATACTACCCTTATGGAGCTGGAGCTTCCGCTTCCTTTAGATAAAAAGCTTTTGGATTCAAACCGTGTTACAACACTCAAAAACGGAAAATATGGAAAAACCGAACAACAGTATGTTTCTGAATTACTTTCAATCTGTGCGGCTTATAAAAAGAATCTTTCTACTACAAATTTTGGCACCAGAATGGAAAAAACAATTTTTGAAACAGATATTACCGGCATGGAAAATATTCTTTCGCAGCTTTCTCTTTTTAATACTGATGTTTTCTGTTCTTATGTAGCCTGGATTCTGCAAAATGAATCAAGCCGCTCAATGAGAAGCGCATTGCTTAAGGGTATAATTCAAAACGGATATGATCCTGACGGGCAGATTATGACAAGCCTTGAATATCTTGCTCATAACATAAATGAAAAAGATGAGGCACTCTTGAAAGAGCTTTGCGAAGCAATATATTCAGTCTGTGTTACCATGGGGTATGAGGCAATAGAACCCAAAGGAAAAGATTCTTTAACAACATTATTGTATCCAAAATACACATCTCCAATCCGTGATTATGCACGAAATACATTAAAAAAACTTGTTGGTAAATAATCTAAAATAGTGTTATAATATTATTTACTTATATTTTTTTCAAAGGTGGATTTATGAAAAAGCTGTTTTCATTTCTATTTCTTTCAATGATTCTTTTATCAGGACTTAGCGCTCTGGAAGTAAACGAACCCGAGCTTAAAGCAACAGGTTCTGAAACAATAGAATTTATAAACTATTCAGGACCTCATAAGGTAATCGATTCCCTTGAAGCAATTAAGAGAATTGGTTCGGACATGGGTAAGACTATTGTACCTGATAAGGCTTCTACAACAGGTAATAAAAACAAATATTATGTTGTACATGCTGTAGATCCAAGCGAAACTTCTAAGCTTGATGCAGATATCCTTTTTATTGGTCCGGATGCAACTGTTGACCACATTGTAAACCTTCGACGCATTATCAGTGCTTATCTTTCAAGCGCTTACGGTTATACAGAAAAAGATGCAGATACACTTGCCGTATTCGTTACTGTATATAATGCTGTTTACCGTGGTAAATATGATGTTTATGAGTCAAAATATAAAACTGCAGTAATGAAGAACCTTTCTGCTTCTAACTGTGGTCTTTCTACAACTTATAAAGAATGGCCTGGAAAATCAGAAATTGTAATTCCTCTTTATGACGTTAGCGGAGGTCTTTCTACTGTAGATACTTCTGTAATCAGCGATTCAAAGGTTGTTAATTCAATGCAGGAAGATGATGATAAAAACATCGACAGCCGTAAGGATATGGTAGACCTTAAAGAAAGAGAAGCAGAACAGGCTACTGATAAGGCACAGAACGCACAGAAAAAAGCTTCTGAAGAACAGAAAAAGCTGAACGAATCTAAAAAAGAAGCTACTCAGGCACAGAAACAGGCAGACACTGCTAAGAAAGAAGCAGAAAAGAATCCAACTGCCGAAAACAAAAAGGCTGCCGAAGAAGCTCAGGCTAAAGCAGATGAAAAGAAAGAAGAAGTAAAGGAACAGGAAAAGAAAACAGAAGAAGCTAAACAGGAAGCCACTGAACAGCAGTCTCTTGCAGACAAAAAACAAAGTGAAGCTCAGGAAGAACGAAAAGACATAGCTAAAGATCAGCAGGAAGTTCAGGAAAAAGAAGCTGCAGAAGCTAAAATGCCTTCTGAATACGGAATTATCCTTTCTGACGAAAAGGCTCTCCTTTCACGTCTTGTACGCTTTAATACAGAAACAGGAGAAATCATTAAAAAGTCTCCTGTAACTCAAATCCGTAACCGTACAATTTATGCAATTGGAAATGAATTTATTGCAGTAGCCGGAGAAGACGCCGGAAATGCTGCAATTAAGCTTGTAACAATTGATCAGGTAAATATGGAAATTACCAGTGAAAGTAATGAAACTCTGGCACCAGATTCAGTTCTTGTACGAGATGGAAATGATTTCTACTGTGTAATTGATGATGGCGGAGTATGGAAGGTTGCCAAGTTTGATTCAAATCTGATTCTTAAGCTTAAGTCAGATGTAAATGTTAAGAGCTCTACTCCAATTACAATTACAGATTCTGGTGTTGTAATTACTGATGATGGTGGACGCCTTAGACTTTTGAATAAGGCTGACCTTAAGTCAATTACTCAGATAGAAGTAGATGCTAAATAAAAAGATTATTTAGATTTAATAATCTTATATTTTTTAATTTTGAAGCTGCCGTTTTCTTCAAGGGTTCCGGTAAATCTAATAAGGTTCCCCTGAAGATTAAGCAGCTTTTGTTTTTTAGAAGCAGAAGTTTCGGCAATTGTATATTCTGTTTCATCAATTGTTTCTATTACGGGAAAAACAAAAGGCATGTTACCTTTAGAAACAATATAGCCTTCTATTACAATTTTAGAATTCTTGTTAGACTGTGCACTTTTTGGTACAGCAGAACAAAAGAAAACAGAAAATAATGAAATCATCAGTATAGCCAATGCCTTTTTTTTCATAGCTGCCCTCCTATTGCTCAACAAGGTAGTAATCAATTGCAGAGTTAATATCTACAGAAAGTTCAAAGGATTTAATATTAAAGCCAAGGTAGTGAACCGAAAAACCATTTGGTCCAAGAGTTACCAAATCATTTTTAGAAAAGAATTGTGGTGCTATCCCCGTCTGGTCACCAATATTTATATTTGCAATATCTACAGCCTTAAAATACAGTTTTGAATTTCCTTCTTTTACAGTTCTGTTTAATGAATAATACTGATTCTCTCCAGTCTGAGTAAGCTGCTGCTG
>JAILBH010000154.1 GCA_024681195.1 Treponema sp. | reverse complement strand
ATCTGGAGCGACAACAATCTTGGAACAACTAAAATCATCTGGCAAAACTCCACCCCCGCCAACAACTGGTTTACAAACGGACTTTTCCAGGGAGTAAAGTATAAAATTTTTGGACCTGACTGGTATAACAGCTACAACTCCGCTGCTCCTTATGGACAGAACGACGGAGCTTTATGGCAGGGAAAAGGCTATAACACAAGATTTACAACAGGAATTGCATTCGAAGGTTATGGACTTAAAGCTGTCATTAAACCACAGGTAAGCTTTACACAGAATCTTGCATTTGATTATACAAGTCCAATATATCACGGTACAGCTTTTGAAGGTAAAGCAGAACGTTTTGGAGATTATAGTTTAAGCTCTCTTGATGCACCTCAAAGATTTGGAGATAAACCTTTCTGGAACTTTGATTTAGGTGATACAGAAATACGATATACCTGGAATACACTTACAGTTGGTTTTGGAAATCAAAATATCTGGCTTGGTCCTGCCCTTATAAATCCAATCATGCATTCTAACGAAGCTGCCGGCTATCCACATTTAGATTTTGGTATTCAAAAACAGGCAATATCTATTTTGGGCTTTGACTTAGGAGAAGTTGAATTCCGTTACTGGATGGGAAAAACAACTGAATCAAAATATTTTGATAATGATAATACAAATAATGACACTTTAATAACAGGGCTTTTTGTTGCCTATAAGGTTCCGTTTTTTGACGGCTTAACTCTTGGTTTAAATCGAACAATGCTTACTAAATGGAATCAGAAAAATGCATATGCATTCTTTACCCTTTTAATTCCATTTATGAAAACCACAGCCGGCTATGATCAGAATGATCAGCGAGCCTCAATTTTTATGGACTATTATATTCCAAAAGGTGGCATTGATATTTATTTTGAATGGGGAAAAAATGATTATAATTCAGGATTTGATAACCTTATCCGTTACCCATTCCATACTCAGGCAATAACAGCTGGCTTTAAAAAAGCAATCCAATATAAAAACTCCTCAAACATTTATGGACAATTCATGTGTGAGATAGCCTTCCTTGAATCTTCTATGGATTATCATTTCTTTTATGACTGGGGTGGCTGTGGTAATGATTTTTATACCCATCACATTATAACACAAGGCTATACAAATAAGGGACAATATCTTGGAGCTGGAATTGGAGCCGGTGGAAACGCTCAATATGCTGCATATAAAGTATATTATCCTAAAGGTTCTACAGAATTATTCTTATATAGAATTAATCCGGATTTGAACTATTCATACTTTCTTGCTCCAAGAAATCCCGAATCCCCAAATCCAAATTCAGATATTAAAGCTACAATCCGTGTAATTTTAAATGTTGGAGTTTCATCTGTATATTATGTAACTAAGGATTTACAGTTATCTGGTTCTTTTGTATTCTCTGATGAACACAATCCTCTGAATAAGAATGATAAACCAACCTATGATTCAGAACACAGATTTAATATTGTAAGCCAATTAAATATTAAATACTTCTTCTAAAGTAATTGTAGGTTTTCTCACAGGCATCAAAATTATAATCTGTATACAAAAGCTCTTTTACTTTTTTTCTGTCGGCACTGTAATCTAATTTTTCTATCTGATTCAGATTATTTATAAAATCTGCAAAAGAATAATACTTTTTGCCCGGAGTAATTTCATCAAAAGAAAAATACAGTTCCCTGTTCTTTGTATAATTTTCTAAATCATATGGAATAAAAATAATTTCTTTGTCCAAAAGCAGATAATCAAAATAGATTGAAGAATAATCTGTAATAAGAAAATCTGTATATGTAAGGAAAGGATAAATATCTACGTCATTGTTAATCTGGAAAATATTTGACAATTTATCTACCGGTGTAAATTTAGTAAGAGGATGCAGTTTTAAAAAGAATGCATAACCAAGCTTTTCTAACTGACTATTTAATGACTGAAAGTCTATATTGGCTTTTGAAAAATAATCAGGGTCGTCGTCACGCCAGGTTGGCATATATAAAATTATTTTTTTGAACTTGCTGCAGGTCTCTATGTATGGCAAAAGTTCATTTGCATATTTTTTGCAGAAATCTAAAGTGTCCTGTCGGTTCAGCTTCATTATATCAGTACGGGGATAACCAAAATTAATACACTGCTCTAAGGGTAAATCAAAGGCTTTTGCAAGAATTGTTTTTGAAAGATAATCTGATGTAGATGAAAGATATTCTGTCTTATTTACACCAACAAATCTTGCAAGAAAATTCATTTTTTTTGTTGACTTAGGAACTACATCATATCTGATTTTTTTAAGAGGTGTTCCATGCCAGAAATCAATCTGTGTTGAGTTTGCCTGAAGAATAGTATTTATCTGATTAATACCATAATGATGAAAAAAGAATTGAGCTCTTAATGTTGTAAAAAAGTATTTTGGAGTTCCGTATTTTATGTAAGGAAGATTATACTTTTTTAATAATTCAATTTCGTGTTTAGAAGAAGAAACCCAGTATACCTTTTCATCTGTATTATTTACAAGGTATAAAAAGAAATATTTTGAATTATCAAAAAAAGCCGGTGGAGTAAAATCATTATAGCCCCACTCGCTTGTTTTTCCTGTAAGCCATAAATGCTTGTTTCTTGGAATAAAATGAAAAGTTATTGCTAAAGCATAATTAAACAGTTTCTTTAATTTCTTCATTCTTATTCCTCTTAAGAAATTTTGATAATATTAATTTTGCAGTTTTATCTCTAAAAATAATGAGTTCAAGAAAATAAATTAAAACACAGGCAAATATATAAGCAAAAAGAATTAAAACAGATGTTTCTATGTATTGTTTTAGAACAATATATAATACGATAAACGGAATTGTATAGACAAAATACAATAATAATTCTGGTGTAAATAAACTGAATTTAATAATTTTTCTTGTAAAGATATATCTGCATAAAACGGCAATTATATAACATAAAACAGAAGCTACACAGGCTCCAATAATTCCATATAATGGGATTCCAATAAAATTAAAAATTATGTTACTTAAAGCAACAATTGTAGAACTTATTAAAAGCCATCGTTCTTTATTATGAACAAGTAACGTTTTGGAACCTAACAAATCACCTATAGGACAAAGTAAAATAATAATAGACATTATTCTTGAAACAATAATACTTCCTGTATATTGTTTTCCGGCAAAAAGCAGCATCAATTCCGGAGAAACTATAAACATTCCAATTGACATTGGAATACCAAGAAGTAATATAATCTTATAATTCAGTTTAAGATTTTCCAGATATTTTTCGGTATTATCTTTTGCAGAGATTGTAATTTTTGGGAATAACACTACCCCAACTGTTTCAATTACAGGAATTACCAGTAAAACAAATTTAACACCTGTGGAGTAAATTCCTACATCAGTATATGCAATAAAAAATCCCAGCATTAATTTATCAAGGTTAGAAGAAATGCCGTTTACAAGTCTGTATGAGAATAAAGTAAAAAGAGATTTTAGGTGAGCTTTAAAGTTTAGAAAAATTGGAGAAAGTTTGAGTTTAATAAATTTCTTCTTAGCATAATAAAGACTCGAAAATCTATTTCCCATTTCTGCAATACTTATAATAATCATATAAATGGTATAGTCATCTTCTTTATGTATTAAAACAAAAATTGAAATTATTGATAAAACCCTTATTACAATACTTCTTATAGTTGTAAAAGCATAATCATCATAAGCCTGAAAAAGCCAGTCTAAAATCAAAAAATTTGTAAATATTGTAGAAGAGTACAAAAGATAGATTAAAAAGTTTTCGCGGAATTTTGAAACTATGGCAGCAATTAAAAGATATAAGATTCCACTTGCAAAAGAAAAAAGAAAATTAATGTTGAATATTTCGTTTCCGATTTTTGCAACCTGTTCTTTATCTTCCCTTACCCTAGAAATTTCTCTTACGGCATAAGACATTATTCCAAAGCTTGCTATATGCATAAAATAATATGCATATGATTTTACAAAGTTTATTACACCAATCTTGTCAGGGCCCAAGGTACGAGAAATATATGGAAAGGTAAT
>JAILBH010000201.1 GCA_024681195.1 Treponema sp. | reverse complement strand
ATGGCCGCTATTCAAAAAGAAGCTGCCGGTAAGGGGACTACAAAAGCCGGCACATCACTTGCTGCAATCTTAAAAATGGACAGCGTTTTGAGTCTGGACGTAATTAAAGGTGGTTTTGAGGAGCTTGAAAAGCAGGAAAATACTGCGGCAAATGCTCATGCCGGAGACCCGGAAGCTGCCGAAATTGACGCTCTTGTAGCAGAACGCACCCAGGCCAAGAAAGATAAGAATTTTGCACGGGCAGATGAGATTCGTGATATTTTGACTAAACGTGGAATTGTTGTTACAGATACGGCTAATGGACCGGTGTGGAGCAGGGGTTAGGAAATAGGGAATAGTAAAGAGGGAATAGTGGCCGTGAATAATTGACATGGGGTTTTAGGGGCGGAGCCCCTAGGCGAAGGGGTAGCGGAAGACCGAAGGGCTGGAGCGAGGGGAAGGCTTTCCCCTACTATTAACTATTCCCTAAAAAATGGTTAAAATATAAGTAGAGAGTGTAACTTTTTGGAGAACAATGTGTTTAACAATATAGAAGACGGTCAGAATGGGATTCAGGTGTCTGTAAATGCCGGGAACCCTGCTGACTTTAAGACGATTTATGATGAATGTATGCAGATGCTCTTTAAGATATCATTCAGAATTGTTAATGATGAAGAGGCTGCAGAAGATTTAGTTCATGACTCGTTGATCAAAGCAAATGAAAAATGCCTGGTCTTTCCTTCATTAAATGATGCAAAATACTGGCTTATCAGGGTTGTAAAAAACGCTTCCTTGAATTATGTAAAGCGTAAGGACAGAGAGCGCAAAGCCTATGAAAAAGTCTTGTATGAGGATCACCGTAAATCCGAGTCGGGCGAGATTGACCTGCTCAAACAGGACGCAATGAAAAAAGCTAAGGAGGCACTTGATAAGCTTCCGAAAAACCTGCGGGAGGTGCTTGTTCTTAAGGAATACGGCGACCTCAATTATAAGGAAATAGGAAAGGTGCTTGGCATTACTGAAGGTAACGTTAAGGTTAGGGTTTTTAGAGCACGAGAACAATTATTAAAATTGTTAGGAGAAGAAGATGTTTACTTGTCCAACTAATGAAATTCATTCTTTATATTTAGATAATGAGCTGCCTCAGAATTATGTAGGTGAGTACGAGGCTCATATTGCTTCTTGCGAAAAATGTCGTGCCCAGTTGAATAAACTTAAGGCCGTGCATGAGGCTTTTAAGGCAGATGCTCAAGCTGTTTCTCCTGACAAAGAATTCCTTGATAAGAGTTACGAGCGACTTATGCTTAAGATGAAGTATTCAAAGACTTCCGGTCGCTCTGCTTATAAGGCTTCGGGTCGTGTGTGGAAGATTGCTATTCCTGCTATAGCTGCAGCTGCTGTGCTTGCAACTGTTATTCCTGTTGGAATTAATGCCGGAAAGCATAATGTTAAGACTATGTCTGCAAGCTCAAGCCTTTACTCTCAAATGCCTGCTCAGATTTCGGAACAGTTTACTGATGTGGCCTTTGGCGGCGAAAATGGTATTGGTTTTAATAATGGTGTTCAGAAGGTGCTTCCATCGGCTTCTCTTGAAAATCAGGATGCTATTGTTACAAACGTAAGCAACGTAAAAGGTTCTGCTTCTAAGTTGATTCAGGATGTAGAGGTTTTCCGCCCTAAGTTTGAAGAAGATAAAAAAACTATTTCGATAAGGATTACAGTTCCTGGTGCTGATGATGTTCCTGTTACCGCAGAAATCCAGTTGCCGCTGGATGTAACAGGTCAGCAGTAGTGGAATACTCGGGACGACTTAGTTATCTATTCAGAAAATATTCTCTTTTAAGATTTGTCTGCACGGGTTTGTTAATCTGTGCAGTTGTTTTAATTGTTCTTCTTATTGGATTAAAAAACAGAGCCATCCCCGAAATTGAATCAATTGTGCCGCCTGTGGGTTCTCCCGGCGACATTATTGTAATTAACGGAAAAAACTTTGGTGATGTCCGCGACATGAGCTATGTAGAATTTTCGGGCTCAAAGGTAACGGCAAGTTCCTATATTTCGTGGGAAGACAATGTTATTAAGTTAATTCTTCCTTCAAATGTTCAGGATGGCCTTGTTGTTGTTGGTGTAAAAAATCAGCGTTCAAAGCCGGCCCTTTTTGCAAATGAAGTTGATATTCCGGTTCCTGTAGTTCAGACGGTTCAAACTACCAAGCCTGTAATTTCTTCTTTGTCTTCAAATAAGCTTGCTGTTGGTTCTCTGCTTACAATTTATGGAAACAATTTTGGATCTTCACGAGGTCAATCAAAAGTATGTTTTACCTGCGACTATGACAGAGCTCTTTCTTCTGCAGCGTTTATTACCAAAGTGCTTTTGTCTGCAAATCTTATGACTGCCTCTGAATTTGATGAAGATTACGAATACTGGAATAATAATGAAATAAGGGTAAGGGTTCCCGATGGAGCCTGCAGCGGAATTGTTCTTGTAGATAACGGTCGTGAAAAATCTGAATCTGTAGAATTTACGGTTCTTGATTCTGCAGGAAAAAAGGTTTATGAAGCTAAAAAAATCTATCTGGTTCAGTATTCTGCTGATGTAGGTGATGTTGTTACTACAGATGCTTCTACAATCACATTACGCTGTCCGGTTCCTGTTATAATTCCTTCTCAACCTACGCTGGAATTTACAGAAATTACGCCGGCTCCATTTTTGCAGAACTATCAGAACTGTATAATTCATCAGATAACAAAAAATAAAAATAATCTTCCAAAGAGTGTGTTCAGCCAGACTTTTGTTGTTCCTGTTTACGAAATTAAAACAGAAATAAATGCGGCTGGAGTTACAAACTATAAAAATGTTAATCCTCTGGTTGTAGAAAAATATACTAAGAATGACGCAATTATAATGAGCGATGATTCTGCTGTAACAGAACTTGCGGAACAGATTGTGGGCAAGGAAGCAAACTATTATAAAAAGGCACAGCTTATTTATTCTTACATGATTGATAATTATTCGCTTACAGATAAACCTCGAAAAAATGATGCTGATCCTCTGGATTTGATAAAACGTGGAAGTGGCGATGCTTACGACTATGCTGTAATCTTTACTGCTCTTGCCAGGGCCAGTGGAATCCCTGCTCTTGTAGACAGCGGAATCCTTATTGGCCAGAATCTTACTACACAAAGTCACTGGTGGTGCGAAATCTACCTTGGCGGCTTTGGCTGGGTTCCTGTTGATGTTGCTCTTGGTGACGACATGGATTATAAAAAATGGTCAGATAATCTTGATGTCCGCGAATTCTATTTTGGAAATCTTGATTCTCATCATATTACATTTTATCGCGGATATAACGACATTAAGCCTTTCGCACAAGACAATAAAATTGTAAAATATCCTAGAAGCTTTGCATTGCAGAGTATCTGGGAAGAAGTTAGCAGCAATACTGCTAAATACAGTTCTTACTGGAGTGTCCCTTCTATCAAGGGTGTATATTAATTTTTACTATAAGGAGTTTTTTATGACTAAAGTTCTGAGTGTTGGTGGTTCTATTATTGTTCCGGATAAGCCCGATACTGAATTTCTTACGGCTTTTGTAAAGATGTGTACAGCCTGGCTTGATGAAGACAGGAGCCGCCGTCTTATTCTTGTTGCCGGTGGTGGAGCTCCAGCCCGCGTTTATCAGAATGCATATAAGGATGTTGCAGGGGCAACCGGTCTTTCTGCACAAAATGATGCTGCAGACTGGATTGGAATTATGGCTACACGCATTAACGCACAGCTTTTAAAGGCAAGCTTTGGTGACTACTGCCAGAATGATGTTGTATATAATCCGACTGTAGAAGATTTAAGCTTTGACGGACAGGTGCTTGTTGCGAGCGGCTGGAAACCTGGCTTTTCTACAGATACAGATGCAGTTTATCTTGGAGAAAAATTTGGCGCTCAGACAATCGTAAATCTTTCTAATATTGAAAAGGTTTATACCGATGACCCTCGCAAAAATCCGGATGCTAAGCCTCTGGATACAATTTCGTGGGATGATTTTCGAAAGATGGTAGGGGATGAATGGGTTCCGGGTAAAAACTGTCCTTTTGATCCAATTGCTTCTAAAAAAGCAGCCGCTCTTGGCATGAAGGTAATTTGTGCAGGCGGAAAGAATATTCCGAACATTAACGCTATTTTGAATGACCAGGATTATATTGGCACCACAATAGGCTAACGTACCGATAATTTCATTCTAAAAAGCAGGTTTTCAATTTTAACCGCATAGGCCGGGTCTGCAGCCCAGGATTGTGCCATTTCTCTAACAGTTTGAGCATACTTTGTTTTATGCACCCATGAATAGCGTGGGTCAACCAGTTCGTTATTCAGTTCAACGTCTTCGGTTGTGGCATAAGCGTGTATATGCTGGATGTGTGCGCGTACCCCTTCCTGCTCGGTAGCAAAGATGCAGCCGGGGTTTTCGGGGCCAATTGCTCCCAGTCCGCAATAATTATGCCATTCTTTTTGTACAAGGCCTCCAAAGCGCAAAAAACCTGTTTCAAGACACATCTGGGCAAAAGCTATATCGGAATTAATGTTTTCTGCCCGTGCTTCGTCTATATAAAGCTGTGCAAAAGAACGAATTTCTGAATAATTTGCAGCAGGGTTTTCTCTTACAAAAAAAATTGCCAGCTGCTTTGCGTTTAGAACACCGGGACTCGTCAAATTGCGTGAAATTTCGACAGGTTCTCTAATAGGAAGACTTTTACAACTCCACAAAGTCACAAAACAAAAGCATAATAATGTAACAAAACGGCTTTTTATTGGTTTCATATACATAAACATCGGTGAAAACAAAAAAATCTTAAAAAAATGAAGAATTTATGCTTTTTTTTACGAGATTTTTGTAAGAACCCCTCTTTTTTCGGGAATATTATATATGTGAATAGTAAACCTGATATAAGAGAAAAAACGCTCAAGTTTGGACTTGGTTATCCTGTTGATGAAGAGCTTATAATGCTGATTCTGGGAACAGGAAGCAGGCAGATGTCTGTACAGTCAATGGCCAGAAAAATTGTCGATGTTCTGAATACTGGAGATTCCTGCGACGTTGTTGACAGGCTTCTTAAAATGAAGGGCATAGGGCAGGGAAAGGCTCTTGCTGTAGCCGCCGCTCTTGAGCTGGGAAAAAGACGGAACTGTCATCTTGGAGCGCATATTGCGCATCCATCTGATTTAATTCCTTTTGTAAATCATTATGCAATGAGTGGAAAGGAACATTTTCTGGCAGTTTCATTAAATGGTGGACATGATATCATTAAGATTCATGTAGTAGCTGTGGGAACCTGCAACAGGCTTTCTGTACATCCCCGGGACGTTTTTTCAGATGCAATTAAAGAAAATGCAGCTGCAATCGTTCTGTGTCACAATCATCCGTCGGGCAATTCAACGCCTTCTGGTGAGGATATTGAGACAACAAGGAGTCTTATAGAAGCTTCCAAAATTGTAGGTATTCCTATTTTAGATCATATTATTATAAACTATAATGGATATTATAGTTTTATGGAAAATCGTCTGCTGGAGTGAAAATCTGAAGGCGGATAACAGGTGTGTGTATGAGTGTTAAAAAAATCTTTTCTGTGATGCTGGTTTTATTTACTGCTGTTTTTTCGCTTTCGGCTTTAACTATTGATATTAATATTAATGGCAGCTATGAAGACGAACGGGAGCCGGATTCTAAAAAACGACGTGATGATGAATATACGGGAGTAATCATCAAAACAAATGTCAGTGACGCTCAGGTATATATTAACGGAACTCATGTTGGAGATACTCCTTATGCAACCATTGATCTTAGTCCAAAACGTTATGACGTTGAAATCAGAAAAAATGGTTATGATACAATCCGCTGTAAAATTTATCCAAGGCGATATTATACATATACCTATAATTTTACCATGATAAAAACAGAAGGCTTTATTTCTGTAAAGACTAATCCTTCAAATGCAGACGTTTATATTGGCGGTTCCAGGGTTTCTTCTTTCCCTGTGTCTGTTTATCCGGGAAATTATACGGTAAAGGTTCGTAAATTTGGTTATCAGGAGTTTGTAAAGACAGTTGATGTAGAAAATCATAAAACAACATCAGTAGAAGCTTCTTTGATTACAGCTCCTTTTACAATCAGTAAGTTTGAAGTTTCAAAAACTGTAATAAATCCCGACTATACTTCGGCAATCGGAAAAACTACGGTTTCTTTTTATGTAACCAATAACGGTTCTGCAGATGTATATGTGTGCGACCGCTATGGAAACATTGTATGGGAGTATGAATTTTCAAGCTTTAACACATGGGAACAAAGTGTAACCTGGGATGGAAGCGGAGCCAATGGAGACCGCCTGCCGGATGGAATTTATACAATAAAGCTGTCTGGTTATGGCTACGAGTTTTCTGAAAAAATAAAGCTTGACCGAAGCTTTTCTTATCCTTTGAGTGTATTTACTCCTTCGGGAAGCGGAATTGGAACCATGCCTTTTGCATTTGCAAGTCAGGTTTCTTATGGAAAGCTTTTCTTTAATTTTGGACCTTCTTTAACTGCAGATTCAAAGAGTGTTAAAATGAATGTTTTCCCTCTTGAAGGTGGTCTTGTGCTTGATTTTGCAGAGCATTTTGAATTAGCCGGTGGTATTGGTGGAAATATTGGTTCAAACGACAAATCAACGCTCATAGCAAGCGGAAGTCTTAAAGGAACCGGTACAATTAATATTACATCAGGTTTTGCAATGAACTATGCCGGTTTTGTAAGCTATTTATATAATCCTTTAAAACAAACTGGTGCGGCTCTTGGAATTTCTATGGGCATGGAAACTTCTTTGCTTTATGCCGGTATGAGCGCAGAATATATCTTCAGTAAAAACCGCGATTATAAGTATGGAGCAGCTTTGTCCTTGACTCCTTCAAAGAACTTTAAGGTAAGTGCCTGGAGCAATGTAATAAATAATAACGCTCTTGAGGGGGGTGTTGAATTTGTTTCTATGCCGGGAACAGGAGCCTTCTGTATTGATGCAAAAGCATGGATAGAAACTCCGCTTACAACCAATAAAGAAAATGTTGAAATAAACGGTCAAATCGGCTTGTCATATTTCTTCTGATTTATTAAATTTAAGGTATGAAGCTTTATACAAGAGGACAGGTTGTACGCCGCATTATTTATGGTGCAGGTACAGCTTTTATACTTACGGCAATTCTTTTCTATAATCTTGGAAAAAATTCTGACCGTGTAAAAAAAGATTCTACTCAAGAGACTGCGGAACTTATTCAGGCCGAGCCTTTAGCAGACAATTCTGTTTTAGCCGATTCTGTACCGGTCGCAGGTGGCGCTGTGTCCTATTCTCAGGATGAAAACGAAAATATCAGTGTATACAAAACCTGCAACGAAGCCGTTGTAAACATCAATACAAAGGTTACTTCGTATGACTGGTTCTGGGATCCTTATGTTACCGATGGTGGCAGCGGAAGTGGTTCCATAATTGACAAACGAGGCTACATCCTTACTAATGTTCACGTAATTTCGGGAGCAACAAAGATTTATGTTTCTCTTTACGATGGTTCACAATACGAGGCAACAGTTGTAGGAGAAGATATAGACAGCGATCTTGCAGTCATTAAATTTGATCCACCTGCCGGAGTTACCTTAAGCACAATTCCTTTCGGAGATTCAACAAAACTTAAGGTTGGTCAAAAGGTAATTGCAATAGGAAACCCTTTTGGTATGGAACGTACAATGACTACAGGTATTGTTTCTGGTCTTGGTCGTCCTATCCAGAATTCTAACGACCGCATTATTCGCAATATGATTCAAACCGATGCTGCAATTAACCCGGGAAACTCCGGTGGTCCTTTGCTTGATACAACAGGAAAAATGGTCGGAATTAATACAATGATTATGTCTTCGTCCGGTTCATCTTCTGGTGTTGGTTTTGCAGTGCCTAGCGAGATTGCAGTCCGCGTTGTAAATGATCTTCTTAAATACGGCAAGGTTCAGCGTGGTGCCATTGATGCGTCAATCATTCAGCTTACCACAAGAATTGCTCAGTATGCAGGTCTGGATATTTCTTCGGGCATGCTGGTTTCTGAAGTAGAAGAAGGCAGTAATGCAGAAAAAGCAGGGCTTCGCGGCGGTACAAAGGCTGTTTATTACGGAAGCCGCAACAATATCCTTTATCTTGGCGGAGACATCATTACAAAGATTGACGGTATTTCCATTACATCTCTTGCAGAGTATTATTCTGCGCTTGAAAGCAAAAAGCCTGGAGATACAGTTCAGGTGGTTGTTCACCGAAATAAAAAGGATGTTACTCTAAAGATTACTCTTTCGGAATAATTATGCGTGAATTTAAAGTTGTTTCGCCATTTGAACCAAGCGGAGATCAGGGGCAGGCTATTGAACGTTTGAGCCAGGGGTTTTTGCGGGGCGATAAATTTCAGACTCTAAAAGGTGTTACAGGCTCTGGAAAAACCTTTACAATGGCAAAAATTATTGAAAAGGTTCAGCGGCCAACTCTTATAATTTCACATAACAAAACTTTGTCTGCCCAGCTTTACCGCGAATTTAAAACCTTTTTTCCGGAAAACGCAGTTGAATATTTTGTTTCTTATTATGATTACTATCAGCCGGAAGCTTATGTTGCTGCCCGCGATTTGTATATAGAAAAAGACTGTGACATTAACCGCGAAATTGATCAGCTGCGCTTAAAAGCTACCTATAGTCTTATGGAGCGCCGCGACGTAATTGTAGTTGCAACAGTTTCCTGTATTTACGGTCTTGGTATGCCGGACGTTTACAAGGGGATGCGTGTTCATGTAGAAGTTGGACAACAGCTTGATATAAAGAAGTTTGCAGCTCAGCTGGCACAGCTTCAATATAATAGAAATGATGATATTCTTGAACGTGGAAATTTTCGCATAAAGGGAGATGTCATAGAAGTATTTCCTCCTTATATGGAAACCGATGAAGGTTATCGCATTGAGCTTGATTGGGAAGAAGTTGTGCGGATCCGTCGTATTAACATATTGAATCACAGTATTACCGGTGAGCTTGATGAAACTGTAATTTATCCTGCAAAACACTTTGTTGCCAGTCACGAGCAGCTGCTTAACGCTACAGACCGCATTCAGAAAGAAATGGAAGAACGTGTGGAAGAATTGCGTGCTATGGGAAAAATGCTCGAAGCAGAACGCCTTAAAACCCGTACAACCTATGATATTGAAATGCTTAAAGAGATGGGTACCTGTCCTGGTATTGAAAACTATTCGGGCCCAATTAGTGGACGGGAAAGGGGAGAGCCTCCTGCAACCTTGCTGCATTATTTTCCTGATGATTTTTTGTGTCTTATTGATGAAGCGCATGTTACGGTTCCTCAGATTGGAGCAATGTACGAGGGAGACCGGAGCCGCAAACAAAACCTTGTTGATTTTGGCTTTCGTTTGCCAAGTGCTTTTGATAACCGTCCGCTTAAAAAAGCAGAGTTTGACGCCAAGATGAATCAGATTATTTATGTAACTGCAACTCCGCGGCCTGAAGAAATTAAGCAGAGTACACAGATTGTTGAGCAGCTTATACGACCAACGGGATTGCTGGATCCAATTGTAGAGATTCGTCCAAGCGAAGGCCAGATGGAAGATATTTACAAGGAAGTTCGGGAACGGATTGACCGTCATGAACGCAGTTTAATTCTTACCCTTACTAAAAAAATGGCAGAAGATTTGACTGATTATCTTACAGGCTTGAGTCTTAAGGTAAAGTATATTCATTCCGAAATTGACACCTTTGAACGTGTGGAAATTTTAAAGTCGCTTCGTACCGGCGAAATTGACGTACTTATTGGAATTAATCTTTTGCGCGAAGGTATAGACTTACCAGAAGTATCTTTTATTGCAATTCTTGATGCCGATAAGATTGGCTTTTTGCGCAGCGAAACCTCTCTTATTCAGATTATTGGTCGTGCAGCCCGAAATGCAGAAGGTAAAGTTGTTATGTATGCCGACCATATGAGTCCTGCAATGAAAGCTGCTGTTACAGAAACGGAGCATAGGCGCGAGGTTCAGCAGGCTTATAACAAGGAGCATGGAATTACTCCTGTTACAATCAAAAAGGCTGTAGAAGATATGCTGGTGCACGAGCAGAAAGAAGCCCGCGACGAAGCAGCAATGGATTTGGAAGTACTTAAACAGGGTGTAAATTTGTTCCGTGCTGCAGACCGTAAAAAGCTTATTAAGCGGCTGACTCAGGAAATGACTGAATGTGCAGAGCGCATGGAGTATGAGCAGGCCGCTGTTTATAGAGACCAGATTCGTGAGCTGGAGGCACAGTTTGGTAAGTAAAACCGGGTTTACTAATTGACTTTTTTCCGTTTTTCCTATATATTTTCTAAACTATTATCTGTGGGAAATTTGTTTTAACATAAGGAAGGATAGGAAAATGTCTAGATGTTGTGATATCTGTGGAAAAGGCGTAATGTCAGGTAACAAAGTTAGTAAATCTATGAATCATACACGCAGAACATGGAGACCAAATCTTCTTAAGATTAAGGCTCAGTTCGGTGGTACTACAAGAACTATTAATATCTGTACAAGATGTCTTAAAGCTGGTTTTGTAGACAAGAAAGTTAGAGTTCCTAAAACAGAAGCTGTTGCTCAGAACTAATTGTTATACAAACTTATGGTAAAAAGTCGCTCTGTACGGGCGGCTTTTTTTTTGTGTAAGAGCGCTGGTGGTCACAGGAGTATTTGATGAAACTTTTATTATTAGGTACCGGTACAAGTCATGGAATTCCCGTAATTGGCTGCGACTGTGCTGTCTGTAAATCAACAGATCCACATGACAGACGCTGGCGTTCCGCTGCATTTTTTACTACGGCTGGCGGAACTCAGATACTTATTGATGTTGGTCCTGATTTTAGAATGCAGGCGCTGGAGCATAACATCAAAAAGCTTGATGCTGTTTTTTTGACTCATAGTCATGCAGATCACCTTCATGGACTTGATGACCTTAGAGTATTCAGTTGTGATATGTGGAAAAAGCCCGAAAGTGCAGGAGCTTTAAAACAGTATAATGCACCTCCAATTCCTGTTTATACAAATAAAACTACAATTCAGGATTTGACCTATCGTTTTGCATACTTTTTTATTCCTGTTAAAGAGGGTGGAGGCCATGCCAAAGTTGAGCTCAAAGAAGCTGCAGAACCTTTTGAAATTGATGAAGTTACTGTAACTCCAATTCCAATGCTGCACGGTCATCTGGAAACAGTAGGCTGGCTTTTTACAAGAACAGAGTCTGATGGTACTAAAAAATCAATTGCTTATCTAACCGACTGTAATTTTATAAGCGACCAGACTTATGAACTCTTGCGTAAGAGCGGTGGGGTGATTGAGCAGCTTGTAATTGACGGTTTAAGAATAAAAAAGCATTCAACTCATTTTTGCATTCAGGAAGCAATGGAAGCTGCAGATAAAATTGGTGCAGTAAATGTCTGGATGACTCATCTTACGCACGAGTCAAATCATGTGGGATATCAGCAGTACATGGACGAACAGAAGGGAGCTTTTAAAAATATAAAAGGAAACGTTTCTCCCGCTTATGACGGTCTTGAACTGGAGGTTTAATTTGCTGGACATGGAAGCATCGAATGTAATAGATGAATTTTTCCTCACTTATAATGAAATCTTTACACTTGATTTCTTTTATCATCATTTAAAGTCTAAGGGTGTTAAGCTTACAAAAGACTATGCCAGAAGTGTCCTTGAAATGTCAGATATGGTTTTTTCTCTGGTTGGAGAAGAATATATTACAAGAGCCGGAGTTTTTATTGGCCGCTGGTTCAGCTTTAAACCATCGGCAGAAGAGATTAAAAAAGGCTATATCATTCTAGGACACCGTTGTATTCCCTTTGTAAATCCAGAAGTGTCGCCGGACAAACTGAACGTAACCAATGGAAAAATAATCATTACTCCAAAAGCTGTTTCGTTTTCAATGAATCTTGCTCTCGATACCTTTGCGCTGTTTGGAGAAGGCTACGTTCTTCCATATATTTTTAATGATCATTCAAATACAAAAATTCCGCTATCTTCTGTTCAGTATGGAATGCCTTCTGATATTGAACTTACTGCATGGCCAATTTCAAGACTTCCCGGTGGAAAAAACATAAAACTTGGAGACAGAATTCTTGGAAGGGTGATTGACTGGCAGTGTAATGTAGTTGAGCTTTCGGTGCTTCCTGCAAATCCTTCTACAGAAATTTCTTCTGATGATATTGAGCGCGAAGAATGGTATTCTAATTTTGAACGTGGCCTTATTTCTAATTTTGAAGAAACCGGCCCGGCAGATTCAATTGAACAACAGCTGGCTTTTTTGTTCCTTGAAAATCAGGAAGCGCTTTGTATAAAAAACTGCGGAAGTGCAGAAGAGTTTTTAAAGCATACCAAAAAAATCGGATTTTCTCCTTATGGAGTTGAGTCCCGTATCTGGTATGCAAATATTCCTGTTCCTTATGTTGGCAAATGGAATAGAGATCTTTCTACAGAATCTTTTTTTACAAACATGAGTGTAATTTTTTCACCTCATATTGTTGATGCCTATATTGAAAATTTTATTTTTGAACAGCGTGAACAAAAGAGTGCAAAAAAGATTGAAGAACTTATTGATGATATTTTCCCTTCAACTTTAAAAATGTCTGCTCAGGAACACAAGCTTATATTATTGAATATTGAAAAACGACATGCTATACTAAAGAAGATATATAATCAATTTGCTGATTATAAACTGGCTCCAATCAGAAAAAGGGTGCTGGAGCTGTTTTCTCAGGTAAGCGAATTATTATGTTCAATAGGCTGCTCCGGCATTAATCTGGAAAAATTTCCTCAGCAGGAGCTTGTTATTCTTGTACAACTATTTGGACATATTGCAAAAATACTTGAAGAAATGGAGAACGAATTCTTAAAGGAAATTTTTCCTTGTGATGATGTTTCGCTTTCTCTGGACGGCATGGAAGAAACCTTTGAAGACATAGGAGCTATGCTCTATAATGCGTTAGACAGTTTAACGTATGATAGTATACAGATAGTTGATTAAAATGTGGAGATAGAAAAAAATGGAGTTGGATTTAAGTGGAAGTGCCATTCTGGCAAATTTAATCCATCAGGGTGGAGTTTTTTATGACGTTGAGGGTAAAAACCCCGATGAAATTTACAAGAATATCTGTGATATAATCAAAATCCCCGATGGTCTTACTGCAGAACAGGTGTATAATGCTTTATGTGCACGTGAGCAGGTTTTAAGTACAGCTGTAGGAAATGGAATTGCTTTACCGCATTCCAGAGCTGCTATTGTTAAGGAAGATGAACAGCAGGAAATCTGTATTGTTTATCTTAAGAATCCTATTGATATGCAAGCCCCTGATGAACGCGAGGTTTTTGTAATGTTTGTACTTCTTACATCAAATTCGCAGGTGCATCTTAAGGTGCTTACAGAACTTGCAGGCTTATTCAGAAATTTAAGATTCAGAAAAGCTCTTGAAGCACATGCTCCCGAAGCAGAGCTTTTGAGCCTTATACGAGAACTTGATAAATAATTATTAATTAGGAGAATATTTTATGGACAAAAAAGGTGTTGAGGCAGTTGCACTTTCTATCCGCAGCTTGTCAATGGACGCAATTCAGAAGGCAAATTCAGGACATCCTGGACTTCCACTTGGTGCCGCAGAAGCTGCTGCAGTTTTGTACGGCGAAATCATGAAGCACAATCCTGCTGATTCAAAATGGGCAGACAGAGACCGTTTTGTTTTGTCAGCCGGACATGGTTCTATGCTTCTTTACAGCATTCTTCACTTGGCTGGTTACAAAGTAAGCATGGATGACATTAAGAACTTCCGTCAGGTTGGTTCTAAGTGTCCTGGTCACCCAGAGTTTGGTGATACAGACGGTGTTGAATGTACTGGTGGTCCTCTTGGACAGGGCGTTTCTATGGCTGTTGGTATGGCTGTTGCAGAACAGATGCTTGCTGCAAAATTCAATACTCCAAAACACAAGATTGTTGACCATTATACATACTCTCTGGTTGGAGAAGGATGTCTTCAGGAAGGTGTTGCTTCTGAAGCTTGTTCTCTTGCCGGAAACCTCAAGCTTGGTAAACTCATCGTATTCTACGATCAGAACAAGATTTCTATTGATGGTAATACAGACATTACCTTTACAGATAATATTGCAGGCCGCTACAAGGCATACGGCTGGCAGGTACTTAAAGGCAGCATGTACGATGTAGAAGGCATTGTAGAGCTTGTTAAAGAAGCTAAGAAGTGCAAGGATCAGCCAACTTTGATTATGCTCAAGTCTGTAATTGGTAAGGGTGCTCCAAAGCAGGGAACTGCCGATGTTCACGGTGCTCCACTTGGTGTAGACGGAATTAAGGCTGCTAAGAAAAAGCTCGGACTTCCTGTTGATAAAGACTTCTACGTTGTTCCAGACGCATATAAATATTTTGAAAAGAAGAAGGAAGCATTTGCTAAGGCAGAGGCCGACTGGAAGGCTGATTTTGCTGCATGGGCTAAGGAAAATCCAAAGCTCAAGAAGGACTGGGATGCTTACTTCTCTGATGCTGTAACTGACGAAACTGTAAAGGACGTTAAATATAAGGTAGGCGATGCATGTGCTACACGTGATGCTTCAGGAAAGGCATTGAACGTAATTGCTGCCCGCTATGCTAACCTTGTTGGTGGTTCTGCAGATCTTATGGGACCAAATAAGACTGCATTCAAGGCAACTGATAACGGAACCTTCAGTCCTGCTAACCGTGCCGGTCGTACAATTGAATACGGTATCCGCGAGTTTGCAATGTCTGCTGTTTGTGCTGGTATTTCTTTGCATGGTGGACTCCGTCCATTCTGTGCTACATTCTTAGTATTTGCAGATTACCTCCGTCCAAGCTTGCGCGTTGTTTCTTTGATGAAGCAGCCTGTAATTTATGTATTCACACACGACTCAATCTATGTTGGAGAAGACGGACCAACTCACCAGCCAATCGAAACAATGACTTCTTTGCGTGCAATTCCTGGTGTTCAGGCAATCCGCCCTGGTGACCCGGAAGAATCTATGGAAGCCTGGAAGATTGCTTATGCAAGTAAGGATCACCCTGTTTGTATGGCATTCACACGCCAAGCCCTTGCTGTTTACGAAAAGGAAGACAAGAGCTGGAAGAAGAATATGGCTTCTTGCGGTGCTTACATTGTTAAGTCTGGTGCCGACAAGCCTGATATTACAATTCTTGCAAGCGGTTCAGAAGTTAATATGGCTTTGCAGGCTGCTGCTCTTGTACCAGAAAAGAAGATTCGTATTGTTTCTGTGCCGGATCTTAAGAAGTTCGAAAACCTTCCTAAGGCAAAACAGGAAGCAATCATCGGACCTGCTAAACGCGTTGTTTGTACCGAAGCCGGTATTTCTATGGAATGGCTCCAGTTCACTTCTAAAGAGAACTGCTTCTGTATCGACACATTCGGTACATCAGGTCCTGCAAACAAGGTAGCAGAATATCTTGGTTTCACTGCTAAGAATCTTGCAAAACTGCTTAAAAAATAGT
>JAILBH010000149.1 GCA_024681195.1 Treponema sp. | reverse complement strand
AGAGTCCTTTTAGGTTTAGGATCCAATAAAAGTTTTCATGGCAAAAGCCCGCTGGAGCTTCTTCAGTGTGCCTGCCGTGACCTTGCCTCCATTCTGGACTCTCCGTGCTTTTCTTCGGTGTATAAAACCCGTGCCATGTATGTAGAAGATCAAGATGATTTTTACAACATGGCAGCCTGTGGTTTTGTACCCGATACAATGACTGCTTTTGAATTATTAAAAAAAGTAAACGAAATTGAAGCAAAGTGGGGACGGGACCGTTCCAAAGAAATCCGTTTTGGACCGCGCCCTCTTGATATAGACATAGAACTTTTTGGCGACATAACGCTTGATACCCCGGAACTTACAATTCCTCATCCTCGAATGCACGAAAGAGCCTTTGTGCTTGTTCCGGCGCTTGAGATTTTAACGCAACCTGCCGATATTAGAATAAGAGAAAAATACACTGCATGTTTAGGATCCCTTGATTTGCGGGACGGCAGTGGTCAAATTGAACAGGTGGCGGTTATGAGCGACAATTTAGAAATTAAAGAAAGAGAAGGTGCTGGCGCAGCTGTTACAGCAACAGCAGAAGCAGAAAAAAAAGGACATGCCTATAAAGCTGGTGAATTTGAAGGTCCTCTCGATTTACTCTGGTCTTTAATCCGCGAAAGTAAAGTAAATATTTACGATATTCCTATTGCCCAGATTACCGAGCAATATCTTGAATACCTGGATTACGCTGTTCAGACAGATTTGGGAGACCTGTCGGAATTTTACAGTTGGGCTGCAAAACTCATTTATATCAAAAGCCGCATGCTGCTTCCTGTTGAGTTTAATTATGATGATGACGAAGACGAAGATCCACGCCAGGAACTTGTAGATAAATTAATTGAATATCAGAAATTTAAAAAGCTTTCTTCTATGCTTGAAGAACAGGAAGACCAGTCTGAATGGAACTTTGAACGCAAGAAGATTGAACGCGTTTTGCCTTTTGAAGAAAGCGACGACATGTGGGAAGAAATTGATACTTGGGAACTTTTGCAGCAGATGCAGAGTCTTTTTAAGTCAATGATGGGGCAGTACTCCAACGAAAAAATCCTTAACATGTATGAAGAGATTTCGGTAAACGAAAAAATTACTTTGATGAACGAGCTTCTTGAAGACAAAAAAGAATGTATGTTTACCGACCTGCTTACACGTAAGGGTAATGAAATGGACGTTATCTGTGCGTTCATGGCAATACTCGAAGCGGTAAAATTTAAAATGATTACTATTTTCCAGAATAAATTGTTTGGGGATATAAAAATTTGTGCCCGCGAAGACAATTCCGGCTATGTTCCTACAGAAGAGGATTTAACTAGTAATTAAATCTTGTAATAAAAAAATAGCTTCCGGTCACAAAACGGGGGTCAAAAGCGCCGGCTAGCCGGCTTGACGCTGACTGTTGTAGTGGAACTATTAAATGCCGCTCCCGCGGCATCAACAGTCAGAGTCATTTTGCCCCCCGTTTTGTTCCCTTGCGCTATTTTTTTATAAATAAATTCTTTTTTTAATCATCTTTATAAGAACCATGCCTCCCCCGGTAAAACTTACTTAAAAACCATATCAGATCCTAAGTGAAAAAAAATACAATCTAATTAGAAAAAATATAGTAGATCCAATTGGAAAAAATTGCGGGAGGGAGGGGAACGGATTTCAAAAACGCTCTGAAGTGCGGCCGCAAGGCGGCCATGTATATAATTACAAGGCACTTCAGCGCGTAGGCGGTGAACCGCCGGTTTTGCAAATCCGTTACCCGACCGGTAGCAATTTTTTCCCATTAGATTGCATGTCTTTTCAATTTGACTGTATGATGTTTTTTTATTATTATAAACTCACTTAGGAAATGAATATGGATTTTAATAAAGAAACTGCGTTGTGCGAAACCATTCTTTTTTTGGAAAGTGAACCTGTTACTGTAAAGGGCCTTGCAGGTAAGGCACAGCTTTCGGAAGATGTTACGGAAAAATGTCTCGAAAATCTTAAGGAAAAATATACAGCAGAAAATTCAGGAATTGAACTGGTAATGATTACCGGCGGCTGGTGTCTTGTGCCTAAAAAGGATTATTGGGCTGTGCTTAAAGAACAGTACGGTTCAAAACGCGAAGGCCGGCTTTCTCGTTCTGCATTGGAAACTCTTTCTATTATTGCTTATTCACAGCCAATTACTCGTGCCGAAATTGAAGCTATTCGTGGTGTTGGTGTTGATAATATGATTCGTCTGCTTATGGAGCGCAATCTCATAAAAGAAGTTGGTAAAAAAGAAGCTCCGGGCCGTCCAACTCTTTTTGGAACTACAAAGGAATTCCTGCGTCTGTTCCAGTTAAATTCAATCAGCGAACTTCCAAAGCTGGACGAAGACGATCAGGAGAGATTCGAACTTGCAAGATAGTGCAAATGATACTGCAAATGAAAAAACACAGACCCGACTTCAAGCTTTTCTTGCGCATTGTGGAGTTGCAAGCCGCCGTGCATCTGAACAGATTATTCTGGATGGCCGTGTAACAGTAAACGGAACTGTAGTTACAGAACTTGGAACAAAAGTAAGTAATAAGGACAAGGTTTGTGTAGATGGAAAACCTGTTCATCTTGAAGAGCGTAAGTGTTATGTTCTTTTAAATAAACCTGCAGGCTTTGTCTGTTCTTCAAGTGATGAAAAGGGAAGGCAGGTTGCAGCCGATCTCCTGCGCGACAGCTATTCAGAACGCCTCTACAACGTAGGCCGCCTTGACATGTACAGCAAAGGCATGATTTTATTCACAAACGACGGAGATTTTGCCGCAAAACTCAGCCATCCTTCAAGCCAGATAGAAAAAGAATATATAGTAGAAACAAGTCAGGATGTGAGCGAGGAAACTGCAGCTCTTTTTGAGCACGGTATCCGCATAGACAACGTTTTTTATAAATGCCGGCGTTGTGAAGTTTTAAAACCCCGTAAAATCCGCATAGTTTTAATTGAAGGTAAAAACCGCGAAATCCGTAAGCTTTTGGAAAGCCAGAATGTAGGTACAAGAGCTCTTGTTCGTGTTAGAATAGGAAATGTGCAGCTTGGAGAGTTAAGACCGGGTGAATTCCGGGATTTAACGGAAAAAGAAGTAATGGGGCTTCTTGAATTATGTAAATAGAAACCTGGAGGAAATATGATTGTAGCAATTGACGGACCAGCAGGAACTGGTAAAAGTACCATCGCAAAGATGCTGGCAGACAGACATGACATTACTTTTTTGAACAGCGGTGGTTTTTACCGTACTCTTACTCTTGCTGTTCTTGATGCCGGAATTGACTACAAGGACGAAAAAGCAACCCTTGACTTTTGCCGAAAGCAGAAGATTGAATATACAAAAGAAGGTCATTTTATCTTAAACGGTACTGATGTTACTGAACACCTTCATGATGACCGCGTTACAAATAATGCCAGTCAGGTTAGTGCAATTGTAGAAATCCGCCACCTTGTAAATGATTTGATGCGCCAGATTACAAAATCTCTTGATATTGTCTGCGAAGGCCGCGATATGACTACTGTTGTTTTTCCGAATGCAGAAGTTAAAGTTTATCTTGATGCAAGTTCCCAGGTGCGTGCCCAGCGTCGTTTTAATCAGGGTGTAAGCGATATGACGCTTGAACAGATAAAAGAAGCAATAGAAAAGCGTGATGAAATGGATAAAAACAAAAAAGAAGGGTCTTTAAAGATAGCTCCTGATGCGCTTTATATAGATACTTCTAACTTGACGATAGAAGAAGTTTGTGCGATAATAGAAAGACAAATTTCATAAAGAAAAGGTTATACAATGGAAGAAATGGAAGTGGAAAAGGAAGAAGCTCAGAACTCCAAGGGCGACTTTCAGACACAATTAGAGGAGTCCCTTAAAGAATTCAATGCACCACAGGCTGGTCAGCTGGTAGAAGGAATCGTTGTTCAGATTACCAATGACTATGTTTATGTTGACATTGGAGACAAGTCAGAGGGATTAATCCCTGCAGAGGAGTTCGCAGGCGACCTGCCGAAAGAAGGGGATAAGGTTCAGGCGTTGTTGACAGGACACAATTCTAGTGGCCCTGTGCTTTCTAAGAAAAAGGCTGATTCTAAGCGTTATTTAAAAGAGATTCAGCAGGCTTACAAGGACAAGACTCCGGTAACCGGTACTATTGCCAAACTTGTTAAGAGTGGTTACGAGGTAGATCTTGGTGTTGACCGTATGGCATTTTTGCCAATAAGCCAGGCTGACGCAGAAAAGGTTGATAAGCCTGAGTCATTACTTGGAACAAAATCTAAGTTTTATATTGAAAGACTTTATTCTGATAATAAGCTGAATCCTGTGGTTAACCGCCGCAAGTTTCTGGAAGAAGAAATCAACGAAAAGCGTGATGCTTTCTTTAATTCTGTTCAGATTGGCGACACCGTAAAGGGTACAGTTAAGAGCTTTACAAGCTTTGGTGCATTCATTGATTTGGGAGGCTTTGATGGTCTTCTCCACATCAACGATATGAGCTGGGGTCATGT
>JAILBH010000114.1 GCA_024681195.1 Treponema sp. | reverse complement strand
AAGATTATGACGGTGCGACAACAGCTTAAGCGGAATGAACTTATCTTCCGGCTGCTGCGCAAGCTCCGTCATAATCAAAAGCGCGTACTGACCACGCGTAGAAATCTTCATCATTTTTAGTTATCGCTAAAAAGTGGTGTAGAAAGATAGCGGTCTCCAGAATCTGGAAGAAGCGCTACAATAACCTTTCCTTTGTTTTCTGGGCGTTCTGCAAGAATCTTTGCACCCTTCAAAGCAGCACCACTAGAAATACCAACTAAGATACCTTCGCTGCGTGCAAAAGCGCGTCCTTCTGCAAAGGCGTCGTCATTTTCTACAGCAATAATTTCGTCATAAATCTTTGTGTTCAAAACATCAGGAATAAAGCCTGCGCCAATTCCCTGGATTTTGTGAGGACCAGCTTCTCCCTTAGAAAGAACAGGGCTTGTAGCAGGTTCAACAGCAACAATCTTTACATTTGGATTTTTTGATTTAAGGAATTCACCAACACCAGTCAAAGTACCACCAGTTCCAACACCGGCAACAAAAATATCAACCTTTCCGTCTGTCTGTTCCCAGATTTCAGGACCAGTTGTCTTTTTGTGTGCAGCAGGGTTAGCAGGATTTACAAACTGACCAAGAATAATGCTTCCTGGAGTAGATTTCTGAAGCTCTTCTGCCTTAGCAATTGCACCCTTCATTCCCTTTGCGCCTTCTGTAAGAACAAGCTCTGCACCATAAGCCTTAAGAAGATTGCGGCGTTCTACACTCATAGTTTCAGGCAAAGTAAGAAGAGCCTTGTAGCCTTTAGCAGCTGCAACTGAGGCAAGACCAATACCGGTGTTTCCTGAAGTTGGTTCAATAATTGTAGCGCCCGGTTTAAGAAGGCCCTTGGCTTCTGCATCTTCAATCATTGCAAGAGCAATTCTGTCTTTTACGCTTCCGGCCGGATTCAAATACTCCAGCTTTGCAAGAATAGTAGCATCCTTAATTCCCGATGCCTTAGAATATCCGTTTAACTGCAAAAGCGGTGTTTTACCAATAAGCTCTGCAGCGCTCTGTTTAATGTCGCTCATATATTACCTCACTTAATTATATATTACCTATCACTTTAGTAGGTATTGTATTTTTATAATACACCTTATTACCTACTCTGTCAATAGGTAATTATTTATTCTGAATAATTAATTGCACTTACAATTGCAGCAATACCGGCGCGACCAACGTTGGAGCTCTTGCCAACTCCCCAGGTTTTTGTACCGTCGGCTTTGGTAATCTGAACATAAGAAATAGCGTGGGTGTCTGAGCCCGAACCGATTGAGTGTTCGTGGAATGAGGTGATATTGAAGGATGGAGCAGAAGTTCGCTTCATGATATTTACAAAGGCATCCAATGGACCGTTGCCGCTTGCCGTGATGACGTATTTTTTACCCTGCCATTCGATTGTTGCGGTCTGGGCTACGTGTTCTATGCCGGCCCCACCACGTTCACCTTCCATATGTTTTTCTGTAATTTCAAGAACGTTAAGAGGAGATTTTGTTTTAATCCATTTATTTTCAAAAAGCTCGTATATTTCTGCTGCACTAAGTTCACGCTGAAGCTGGTCTGCTCTTGACTTGACAACTGCTCCAATAACCGGATGCATTTCTTTTGGAGGCATAATGCCAAACTCGTGTTCCAGAATGTAAACTGCTCCACCCTTGCCGCTCTGACTGTTTATGCGGATAAGGCCTGTGTATTCGCGGCCAATGTCGTGAGGATCTATTAAAAGATATGGAACATCCCAGCGCACATCATCTTCCATGGCTGCATGGGCTTCTATTGCCTTGCGGATTGCATCCTGGTGGCCTCCGCTAAAGGCAGTATAAACAAGCTCACCCGAATATGGCTGGCGCGGATGAATTGACATTCCGGTAAGACGTTCAAAAGTTAAAGAAACATTTTCGAGGTCAGAAAAATCAAGTCCCGGGTCAACGCCCTGGGTATACATGTTCAAAGCCGCAGTTACAAGGTCCATGTTTCCGGTACGCTCTCCGTTTCCAAAAAGGCAGCCTTCTACACGCTGGGCCCCGGCCAAGAGTCCCATTTCGCACTGAGCAATACCTTCTCCGCGGTCGTTATGATTATGAAGAGAAATTATGCAGGAATCGCGGTCGCCAATCTCGCGGCCAAAATATTCAATTAAATCTGCAAACTGATTAGGCAGGCAGCATTCAAGTGTTGCAGGAAGATTTAAGATAACCTTTTTGTCAGGTGTGGCTCTCCACTCCTTCATAACTGCCCGGCAAATCTCCAGAGAATAATCAATTTCTGTTTCCGAAAAATTTTCAGGTGAGTATTCAAGAGTAACGTTAGTTCCCTGGGCCTGCAGCTGGGCTGCAGCTTTTTTAATTGCCCGAACTCCGCTGACGGCAAGTTCAACCACTTCTTCTTTTGATTTACCAAAATTATATTTTCTCTGAGCAGGAGAAATTGCATTGTACAAATGGAGAATTACATTTTTTGCCCCACGCACAGATTCTGCAGTTTTCTGTACAAACTGTTCGCGGGCCTGGGTCAAAACCTGAATCGTTACATCGTCGGGGATTCTGTTTTCTTCTATAAGGCGGCGTACAAAATCAAACTCTGTCTGGCTTGAAGAAGGATAACCAACCTCTATCTGCTTAAAGCCGATTTTTACAAGAAGATCAAAGTACTCAAGCTTGGCGTCTACTCCCATAGGATTTACGAGTGCCTGGTTTCCGTCGCGCAGGTCAACAGAAGCCCAGGTGGGAGCATGGTCAAGTATTTTACCCGGCCATGTTCTTTCAGGAAGTGAGACGGCATTAAATTGACAGTACTTGTTCTTGTATTGTTTCATTATTTTTCACAAAGTCCGCTGAAAATTCCTTTAATATCTTTTGTGAACTGGGCTGTATCTTCACGAAGACCAACGAGGAAAGAGTTATCCTGCAGAGGTCCTATAACAGCATCCATTTCTTTTCTGTTTCGGTATACCATATTTCTGTAGTAATCGGTGTAGTCTTTCTCGCGTGAACCAAAGGCTGCATTATAAATATCATAAGCGCAAACTGTAACATCATCAGAAATATTGCGGTACAAATCAAAGGTAAAGTCTTCGATTGGTCTTGTATAAAGTTTTTCAAGAAGATAAAGGGAATAGCGAACCTTGTATTTGTCGTATTCCTTCTGGCAATCATTGTAATAAGCATGAACTGCTTCCCAATCGTCAATTGAACCGTCCTTGATTTTTGCAAAGAGTTCCTGAACTTTCTGAGAAGGAATAATCTGACCGCCGACATTTTCCCATTCTGTAAACAAAGGAAGCTCACGGATTTTTTTGATAATATCCAGGGTAAGGCAGCTTTCACCAATAGATTTACAATATTCCATAAGAGAACGTGTTGCAAAATATTTTACAATCTTGCGGTACATCTTATAGGCCTGAACTGGCTTGTGAATTGTAGCTCCATATTTTTTTCGACAAACAGGATCTTCAAGAACAAAATCTGCTTCCGGATTCTGATGCAGATAATCCTTTGCCTTCTGATAAATTGATGCCTGATCTGCAGCACCTTCCATTGCTTCGTTCTTTGTATCAAGAAGATACTTTGAAGAAAGGCCTATAATTCTATCCAGGGCCGACATTATTTCTTGCATTGTATCTGGCGCAAACGGATCTGTTTCGATATTCTGAACTTTAATTGCACGCTTATCACGCTTTTTGAATTTATTGTTGTTGCGTGTAATTGCAAACATGTCATACATAAACCACCAGGCCGGTGTAATGCGGACTGCCTGTTTTCCATTTTCACCAGGGCTTACAAGTGCAAACGGATAAGGAATATCAAGTTCGTTCTGGTAACTTCCCTTTGCAACAAGTACGAAAGAAGCAAAACGGCTGTTGTGTTTAAAGTCTGAACACAAGCCCGGCCAGAAACCACGCTTTGCAAAAATTTCACCGTCGGGACTGCGGCTGTTATGGTTACTTCCGATTGTGGCACCAGAAGCAATATTTGACTGTCCCATAATTGTTGTTGCAATAAGGAATGAAGAGTTATGATGCTGCTCGTGGAATGGGAATACCAGGTTGTTCAAAACTTCGCAGCAGGAAATTGTAGAGTTATCGCCAAGTACAGAGTTCAAAACACGGGCACCATATTTTACCTGACAGTTGCGGCCAATTACAAAGCGGACAGCAATTGCCTGATAGAAGGC
>JAILBH010000147.1 GCA_024681195.1 Treponema sp. | reverse complement strand
TAACGCAAACGAAGTTGGCTACAAGATTCACCTTGAAAATAAAATTACAAAGGACACCCGGCTCGAAGTTGTTACCGAAGCAATTCTTGTCCGCCAGCTGCAAAGTGACCCGGTGCTGGAGTCGTATAATGTTGTAGTACTTGATGAATTTCACGAACGTTCTGTGAATACGGATCTGGCTCTTGCCTTTTTGAAAGAAGCCATGCAGCTGCGGGATGATTTATTTGTAATCATTATGTCTGCAACAATTGATACAGACAGGCTGCAAAAATACCTTGGTGACGACACACCTGTAATGAAAATTCCTGGAAGGCAGTTCCCGGTACAAGTAATATATGAGCCTGGGAAGAGTGTGGCCTTCGTGGTAGAGAACATTCTGGAGCGGCCCTTCGACAAGCTCAGGGACCACAATGGTCCTGCGATCCCTGAGCTTGTCGAAGGGTCCTCAAAAAAAGGTAACATCCTTGTCTTTCTTCCGGGCATTTCCGACATACGCAAGGCACAGGAAGAACTTCTGGCAACGGGCCTCTTTGACGACGATTCCGATAACGAACTATGCATCCTTCATTCAAGCATAACGCTGCAGGAGCAAAAACGAATAATCTCTCCACCACGCGAAGGCGAACCTGTAAAACGTCGTGTAATTCTTTCTTCTGCAATTGCAGAAACGTCGCTTACAGTACCTGGTGTAACGACAGTAATAGATTCCGGTCTTGCCCGAGTAAACAGCATGGACTTGAACACCGGTATGGAAAAACTCACAACTCAGACCGAAAGTGAATTTTCTGCCGAACAGCGAAAGGGCCGTGCAGGACGACTTTGCGAAGGAAAATGCATCCGCTTATGGAACCAGTACGACCCGCGCATAAAGGATTTTCCTCCTGAAATTTTACGGGCAGATCTTGTACCGCTTGTTCTGGAATGCAGTGAGCGAGGGGTTTTTAACGTTGAAGGAATTGACTGGCTGGATTCACCATCAGCAGCTGCCTGGGAAGAAAGCAGGGCGCTTTTGCTCGAGCTTGGCATGGTGTCCCTAGAGGGCAGAATCACTCCAAAAGGAAAAGCAGCCCTGACCCTTGGACTACATCCACGGCTTGCAGGAATTGCACTTGCAGGATATCAGAACGGCAGCCTTTCAAAAGAGGCGCAAAATATTTTGATAAAGTTCAGTACCTATCAAAATGCCTCTGTAGAGCTTAAAACCCGCTTTATTCAAGACCTTGAAAGACGACTTGGTCAAATTACACAATTAAACCTGGAACCCCCTGAATTTTTAATCCTATGTGGTTATCCCGACCGTCTGGCAAAGCGTACCAGCGAACCCGGCAAAGAACCTGCCGAATATCAGTTTGCGGGTGGAAGACAGGCAAGGTTATATAAGCCTTTGGCTCCACAATGGATTGTAGCGCCGGAAGTTCTATCCGGCCAGAAAGAAGCAACAATTTTTGATTTTGTAGAACTTCCCGAACCAAAGATTACAAAATATCTTGAAGGCCACTGTCAGACCCGTCAGATCTGCTCTTTTGAAAATGGTAGTCTTCAAAAACAGGAACAAAAATGCTTTGGAAAACTTGTTCTGTCTTCCAAAAAACTTCCGGCATCAGATGATGATTACACACAAGCTTGGCTCACAGAAATTGCAGATAAAGGAATTGATTGTCTGCCAGGGGATTCAAAAGTAGAAAGTCTTCTGCTCAGGACAGAATTTGTAGAACAGCAGAATGGAACCGGCAGCAATTCAACACTAAACGAGCGGCTTCGCACCACAGCATCCGAATGGCTCCTTCCTTTTATGGCAGGAAAAACAAAGCTCACAGCTGCAACGGTTTATGACGCATTATACTGGTTCCTCAACGGTGCAGAAAAAGACCGCCTTGCTCCAGAAACAATAACCCTTGAAAACGGCCGCCACGTTAAAGTAAAATACGAAAAGCAGGCAGAAATCCGACCGGTTGTAGAAATCATAATTCAAAGAATTTTTGGTTGCTTTACAACTCCACAAATTTGTGGGAAAAAAGTTTTACTGCGATTGCTTTCTCCTGCAAGCAGACCTTTGCAGGTAACAGAAGATCTGGAACATTTCTGGACAGGCGCCTGGGTAGAAATCTGTAAAGAAATGAAAGGAAGATATCCTAAGCACAATTGGGATTATAGACAGGCAGAAAAAGAAATGTAATTGAAAGGGCCCTTCGACAGGCTCAGGGACCGCGTACAAATATGTGGTCCCTGAGCCTGTCGAAGGGCCCTACAAGGAATCATAATGAATATAGTTTTATTTATTCTTGGTATACTCAGCATTTCATACGATGCAATTCTCATCCTCTTAAACCCGGGCACCTTTTGGGATAACGTTTTTTCTTTTACTCACATCTGGCTGGTGCTGGGAGCTTATCTTAATTTTGTAGCAATCTACCGCATAAAAACAAAACATTCATTCTGGAGCAGCTGGAAACGCTGGGTTAAACTAACAATCGTTAGTTTAGGCGCATTCACTGCAGTTATCGCTATAATAAATCTTACTCTTATTCTTACACCTGATGTTGTAGGAAGCGACGAAAAAACAGAGCATGTAATTCTTTTGGGTGGGGGAATAAGCAAAGACGGAAAGCTTCCTAAATCTGTTATGGCGCGTGTAGAAAAAGCTGCTGAATATTTAAACAAAAATCCGGAAGCAATTTGTGTTGTAACCGGCGGAACTTTAAAATGGCTTCCTTATCCCGAAGCACCTGAACTCAAAACACAGCTGGTCCTTGCCGGCGTAAACGCGGACAACATTCTTGTAGAAGATCAGGCATTGGATACAATTCAGAATTTTCAATTAAGCTGTAAACTGCTTGCCGAGTTTAAACAAACAACAGTGCAAGAAATTCTTCAAACACCAACTGCTGTAGTAACGAGCCGTTATCATCTTCGCCGAAGCGAACGTCTTGCACGACGAATGGGTTTTACAAACATAAAGGGAATCCCGGTAGCCTGTCCACCGGTATATGTTCTTCACAGTTATGTAAGAGAAATCTGTGCATACGTAAAACTTAATTTAAGAATTCTGTTTACTGGAGAACCAAAAAGAATTCAGAATTCTTTTTAATAATATCAGGATTCATTTCTGCGTATTTTAAAATCTTATCTCTAAGGCCGGAATCCAGAAGCTCAAGAATTTTTTCACGCGGAACTTTATTAATGGATGGGCAGGTAGGTGTAAGCGCAACAGAAACATTGTTGTCATCAACCTGAACAGCACGGAACGGCCAGATGCTGCAATCAAAAGGTTTTAATTCAGGCGGAAGAAGACAGCCTTCTGATAAATCTAGAAAAGGACACGGAACTTCTTCCTCGGAGTTGTTAGTCTTATATAACATAGAAAGGTCTATAGTTACGCTCGATTTTCCGACAGCTTTAAAATGTGCTTTTGGAAAAAGCTTCTGTAACTGTTCTGCAACTTCTTTTGAAAACACAGGAGTTTCCCAAAGGCTCTGGCGTCTAAAGCTGCAGCAGAATTTGCACGAAGCACAATCACTTTTTTTGAGTATTGATGATAACAAAATAATTACTCCACAGTACCAAAAAATTTTTCCAGAATAATAGTGGGCTTATAAGACAGTTTAGCTTTTCTTAATCCTTCAACACCCATATCTTCCTCGCGGTTCAAATAAAGATAGCTGCCACACTGCTTAGAAAACTGCTGGTTAAGAACGGTATAAACTCCATCCTTTTCAAATTCTTCAACAGCCTTTTCATAAATTACATCAAGCACAGAATCAGAAAGAGGAGAAGCAAGCGTCATAGCGGCAGGCTGTCCTTTTACATAAAGAACACCGCCGGTCATTCTAAGCAGCTCCGAATTTTCAAGTGCAAGCTTTACGCTTTGTAATTCCAGCTTGAGCACCTGATTTTCATCCCCGTCTTTTTCATCATACCATTTTTGAGCAATCTCAAAAATATCTTTTCCTATATTGTTTTGTGGAAAAGCCTTGAATTCCCAGTCGCTCCCATAGATGCGGTTGAATCTGGAAACATGGTTTCGTTTTTTCTGATAATTTGAACCCGGAAGTTCCGAAAGATTTTTCTGCAGATAAATATAATCGCAGTCATCACGATTTGTTTTCCAGGAAACATGTTTTTTAAAATGCGTAGAAAGGCAGTGATCTAACTGTTCCTTTTGCTCTCGTGTAACAAGACAAAAAGCAGGCTTTCGCTGCTGGGTTTTTGCATCTTCAAAAATAAATTCAAGTGCAGTTTTAAGCCAGGCAGAATCAGTATTATTTTTTAAGGGAATAGGAAATCCATAACCAGAACGGTTCTCTTCCCCGTAGTAATAGCGGAACAAAATATTTTTGTGGATTTTAAGCCATGTATTATATTTTTCCTGGAGCAAAAAAAGGTTCGCAATACAAACGTCACTTCCATACAGGCTCTGAGTATCCAGATTATTTTCCAGATACTCAAAATCTTGCATATTCAGAATTATTTCCCCAACTCAATTGATCTATTGCAGGCTGCGGTAATTGCTTCAATCACAGCGTTACGGAAGCCGTTCTTTTCCAGAGCTGCAACACCTTCGATTGTAGTTCCGGCCGGAGAACAAACCATATCCTTCAAAGCAGCCGGATTCTTATCACTCTGCAAAACCATTCCGGCAGAACCATAAACAGTCTGAGCCGCATAAGTATAAGCCTGTGCTCTAGGCATTCCACAGCGAACAGCAGCATCGGCCATAGCTTCTATGAACATAAAAACAAAAGCCGGACCAGAACCACTTACAGCAGTAACGCAGTCCATAAGTTTTTCAAGAACAACTTCAACACGACCGGCAGTACTCAAAATTTCAACAGCAGTTTTTGCTTCGGCTTCTTTTATATCTGAACCATAAGCAACGGCTGTCATTCCCTGACCAATCTGTGCACAAACATTAGGCATCATTCGGATAAAACGTGCACCAGGAGCCCAGGCCTTAAGCTTTTCCAGCTTTACACCGGCAGCCATAGAAATTACAACTGCAGAGGCCGGAATCTTGTTTCCAATTTCCTTAAAAACATCTCCCAAAAACTGAGGCTTTACAGCAAGGAAAATATAATCGCAATCCAGCACCTCTTTGTTAGTCTTAACAAACACCGCACCGGTTTCTTTTGCAAAAGCCTTTCCCATGGCTGCATTTTTGTCAGTAACCTTAATCTGGCTTACATCATATTTTTTGCAGACAGCGCGCATAATTGCACCGCCCATTGCACCTGTTCCAATACATCCAATTTTCATATTTTCCTCCTGAGTAAGGCCGCCTGGGCGGCCGGTGATAAATCGAAAAGCGTTAAAAAAATTGCGAAAGCAATTTTTAGCTTATCCTTTTTATATTTCTGCTATGAACAGTGTACCAATTGCTTCATCTTCCAGCAAAGAAGATAACGACTTTTCTTTTTTCCCGTTTGCCAGCAGCATTTCAATTCCGTATTCATTTACCTTTTCTGCGGCCTGAAGCTTTGTTTCAATTCCGCCGGTGCCAAAGCTGTTTGCGTCACCTATCTTAATAGATTTACGCAGCTCGACAATAGATGTAACGCTTTCTATAAGCTTTGCATTTGGATTTGTTTTTGGATTATCAGAATAAACGCCGTCAATATCACTGAACAAAATGAGCATATCGGCTGACCACAAAATAGCAGTCAGAGCGCTCAGATTGTCGTTATCTCCAATTTTAATTTCATCAAAGCTTACGCTGTCGTTTTCATTAATGATTGGAACAACGCCTTCGTCCACAAGTGTAAAAAGTGTGTTGCGGATATTCAGGCTGCGGTGCTCATTTTCAAAATCATCTTTTGTAAGAAGCAGTTGTCCAATATGCAGGTCCTGTTTTTGAAAAGCCTTTCGCCACTGATGCATAAGCTCTACCTGGCCAATTGCACACAAAGCCTGGCGGTAATGAACATCCTTTTTGCGGGCCCATTCCTTTGTTGTAGAAACACCGGCTACCTGGGCTCCGGAAGAAACAAGAATAAGCTGTTTGCCCTGTTTTATAAGAGCGGCACACTGCGCAGCAAAATCCAGCATAAAATCAATATTAATTGTTCCATCTGGTTTTGCCAAAGTGTTGCTGCCTATCTTTATTACTATCTTACGGGCCTTTTTTAAAGCAATTTTAATATTTTCCATAACCTATACCCTATCTAATCTGTCCTTCACCATCAATTAAATATTTTGTTGTTGTAAGCACTTTAATTCCCATTGGGCCGCGTGCATGAAGCTTTTGGGTACTGATTCCAAGCTCAGCGCCAAATCCAAACTCCCCACCGTCGGTAAACCTGGTACTTGCGTTTACATAAACACAGGCCGCATCAATCATAGACTGAAAAAGCCTTGTATTTGCGCGACTTTCCGAAATTATGCTTTCACTATGCTTAGTATTATGCTCATTTATGTATTTTATGGCCTCCTGGATGCTGTCTACAACCTTAATACAGCATTCATAATCCAGATATTCGTTACCAAAATCTGCGTCTGTTGCCCGAAGCAGCTCGGTCCCTGAGCCTGTCGAAGGGCCATCAGTAGTAGTACCATTTGACACCACGCCCTCTTTGACAGCTGCAGTTATAATTTCATACGCTCTTTCATCTGCATGAAGCTTTACGCGGCCTGCAAATTTTGCAGCAACCTTTGGTAAAAACTCGGCTGCAACCTTAGAATGTACAACCATACACTCAATTGCATTGCAAACAGAAGGTCGCTGGATTTTTGCATTTTCTGCAATACGGCAGGCCATCTCAAGATCTGCAAATTCATCAACATAAAGGTGGCAAACTCCGCTTCCTGTTTCTATTACAGGAACTCTGGCATTCTGTACAACATTCTGAATAAGCTTTTTTCCGCCGCGTGGTAAACAAACATCAATCAAACCAACAGCGTTCAAAATCTGGTCAACATCACTGTGGTCGTGTTCACGAACCTCAACAAGTTCAATTGCTTCCGGAACGCCGCCTTTAACTCCAGCCAAAGCCTCGCGGATTACACGAACAATTTCTACATTCGATTTATATGAAGAAGAAGATCCACGCAGCAAAATTGCGTTTCCACTTTTGTATGCAAGGCTGAATGCATCTACTGTAACGTTTGGACGGTTTTCGTAAATAATTGCAACAACCCCAAGAGGAACTCTAACCTGACGAATGCTCATTCCATTAGGAGTTTTCCAGCCGGCAATTTCTTCGCCAACAGGATCTGTCTGACCAATAACCAGACGAAGGCTTTCAATAATTCCGTTAATTCGTTTGTCATCCAGTAAAAGGCGGTCAATAATGGACTCGCTCATTCCACCGGCGCGTGCTGCATCAATATCCTGTTTGTTGGCTGCAATAATAGAGGCGCGGTTTTTATCAAGCGCAGAGGCTACGGCTTCAAGAGCTGTGTTTTTTTCGCAGGCATTCTGCAATGCAAGCTTCTGGCTGGCGGAACGTAAGGAAGAACATATTTTTTTAATGTCCATAGGAACTCCTTTGGCCCTTCGACTCCTTCGACAAGCTCAGGAACCGTAGGGACCACATATAAAAAAGACCGGAACTCAAACAAGCTCCGGTCCGTTAAAATCTAGATTAGTAGTTTGCAAGGAAGTACATTCCAAGCAGCATTGCTAACCGGCACTTTTCTTCGGACCACTCAGTCTTGGGAGGAAGGTTTGAAATATACCACCAGAAAATACCGAATTCCGGGTCAATGCGAAGAGTGTATTCTGCAAAATCTGCTGTGTCCGGCTTTTGTCCGAACATAAGGAATACTGCCTGATTAATAAGCTGAAGAAAAAGAACGTAATTATCTTTCCAGCTTTCGTTTCCAAGGAAGATATTGAGCTGATACAAAAGCTGATCTTTGAGTGCAATATCCGATTTTTCTACCCAGGTCTTTTGAATCAAAAGCTTAAGATTGTTTTTAAAACTGGATACAAGCTTTTCAACTGCATCCTTCTTCATCTTTGAAAACCCTTTCTCCGAACCAAAAGCTGCTGCAATCAAATCGGCAGAAGACTCGTAACCCTTTTCCTTTTCTAAAAAAGTTGAAAGGGAATTTATAGTATCTGAGTCCAAAAAATCTGTAATTTCATCTGCCTGTTTAGTCATACTTAAATATTAAAGTTTTATTACAACTTGGTCAATGTCTTAAAAACTCAGTTTAAAATCCACAGAATTTTAATTTGCTTTTATTATTATTAGTATGTAAAATAAAAAAAGGTTTCATAAACAACTAAGGAGGTTATTATGAAAAGAAATTTAAAAATTTTTGTTTTAATGGCTGTTGTAGCAACCTTGTTTACAGCATGTAACTGGGCTCCGGAAGGAAGCGGTTGGGATTATAAGAGAGTTAAAGAGAACAGTGAGAGTAGCGCACAAAAAATTGTTTCTGGAAGCAAGTTCAAAGGAACCGGCTATATCACTAAAACCAGTGGCAGCGCACAGTGGTGGTTTAAGAACGATACAGATGCAGCATTAAAATGTAAGTATGCAGAAAAGCTTTCGTATAAAGGAACAGCAGAGTTCCAGCTTTTGGTTCCTAATACGACAGGAACAGGCTATAAATATGGTTCCATCGAAAACAAAAAAGAATTCGAAGTTCCGGCAGGAGGAATGCTTAGAATTATGGCAGGTTCCTCATACAGAATAACGTCACAGTCTAGTGGAAACAGCACTAAATTCTATGACTTCTATCTTGCCTGCGACTAATTAGTTTTTATTAATTCTGGAAAAAGTTAGTCCACTTGTGCTGGGCTTCTTTTTCCGGAAGTCCAAATTTTTCCTTGCCCAGGGCAAAAGACTTTATCATAAAGCTCATGTTACGGGCAAGAACACGCAGCGTCTGCATGCCTTCTTCATCTTTTACAGCTTCTCCGGGAGCTCCACCGTGAATATTGTTCCAGTACTGACTTGGAGCAACTGGCATTCCACTAATAGTAAAAAACTTGTTCAAAACATCAAAGGCGGCTGTAGTTCCGGCCCGGCGGGCACATACAAAGGCAGCTCCTACCTTAAAAGATTTATCAAAATGACTTGAATAAAAAAGTCTCTGCAAAAAAGCCTGAACTGTTGCATTTGGGGCTGCATAATAAACAGGAGAACCAACAACAAGTCCGTCTGCAGCTTCAAACTTAGCGGCAAATTCATTTACTGCGTCCTCAAAAACACAGGAACCTTTCTTAAAACATTGCCCGCAGCCAATACAACCGCGGATATCCTTGTTTCCAATATTAAAAATCTCTGTTTCAATTCCTTCTTCCGCAAAAATTTTTTCCATTTCGTGCAATCCTGCAAGAGTGTTGCTGTTTGGACGCGGACTTCCGTTTACTAAAAGAACTTTCATTTTGGCCTCCAGATTTCTTTAATAACACAAATTATAAGGGCAGGAGGAGCATAAATCAATGTAAAATTTTGATTTAGCAACCAATCCCTATACTTTACAAACGTGCGGGGGGGGGTGTAATATGTATACATATATTCAAGAAATCTTAGGAGGGTTTTAATGAAAGTATTAATGAAAAATTTTACAGTGATAGCAGCAGCATTTGCAATGCTTTTTGCTGTAAGTTCATGTAGTGATCCAAACGGAAAAGCTAATCCGGACAAAAAGACAGGAGACAGTACAACAACTGCAGCCGCCGCAGATGCAGCTTCTGATGCAGGATCAACAAGCGGTGGTGAACAGAGCGGTGGCGGCCAGAGCGGTGGATCTGGTAGTGGTGGACAAGGCACCCAGACCAAAACAGTGACTGCAGTATTTTCAGATTTGAATGAATTTGGAATAACCATTACTTGTTATTCAGACAACACCTGGAAAGAAGATTATTATATGTTTGGTCAAACAATTGTTGGGGCGACAGGAACCTATACTGGTAATCCTGCACAGGATGGTGATGTTTCTATAACAGTAACAAAACAACAAGCGGATGATTCCTTTGAATTGGAAGACTGTACGCCAGAAACTAATGATATAACGATTACAGATGGTATCTTTGGAATGTATGATGAAGATGACGGCTCAACACAATATTTTATTAAAAAGGCTAATTTGCTTGAAACTTTTTCATATATTCTTCCATCGGATGGTACTGTTGGAGATATAAGGTATTTCAAATTCTATGATGACAATAGATGGCGAATTTATAGAAATGGAATAATTGATAGTATTGGAACCTATTCTGGTGACACAATAATGGGTACCTCTGAAAATGCTAATACATTATCAATAACAGATAAATATATATTTACTGGTTTATTAGAACCAAGTTCTAATACTACCCCTTATAACCTTTCTATAGGCAACGCTAATTTTACGCATACTGGTGATGTGTATAATCATGAAGTTGCCGTATTCAAAGCTGTTGACGAGGGTACAAATCTTTATGACTACCTGGAGTATTTTGTAAGATTTTATGCAGATAAAACTTTCCTTGTTACATGCGTAGATGTATATGATATACCATTTTATTTTGGAGATACTACAGAACTTATAGCAACTGGAAATCAAACTTTATCATATACTATTAATAATCAATATGACGTAAATCAAAATAAGGTTGATGAAGATGATCCTGATTATGTT
>JAILBH010000101.1 GCA_024681195.1 Treponema sp. | reverse complement strand
TGTTCTGCAAGTCTTATTGCAAATGCTCTTCTTAAAAAAGGACATAAGGTTGCCTTTGTTGATGTATATGTAGGGATTCCGGAAGGAACTTCTTTAGAAAGTCTTTTTGTTACAAAAGAATCCGGAAAAACTTTTTCGTATCCAATTCCGGAAACTGAACCGGATCTTGAGGCCTTAGTTGCCGCTAACGGTGGTCGCCGGGATTTGCTTGGGCCAGGAGTCTTAGAAATCTGTAAAATTGCCGATGCTGCTTTTCTTGGATTGCATGGTGGAATGGGAGAAAACGGACGGCTTCAGGCAGTTCTTGACTGTTACAATATTCCTTATACGGGGTCTGGTTATGTGGGTTGTGCTCTGGCAATGGATAAAGCTTTGAGTAAAAATCTTTTTGTAAATAATAATATTCCAACTCCAGACTGGCTGCTTTTTGATCCTTCAAAGGATTCAATGGAAGTTGTTCGCGAAAAAATCGGGTTCCCATGCGCCGTAAAACCGATTGGCTGTGGTTCAAGCTGTGGAGTTTCTCTTGTTCATAATGATAAAGAATGGGAGCCTGCCATCAATTATTCCACAAAATATGAACCTGTCTGTTTGATTGAAAAAATGGTACATGGCCGCGAGTTTTCAATTGGAATTCTTGATGGAAAGGTTCTTCCAATAATTGAGATACGTCCAAAACAGGGCTTTTACGATTACAAAAATAAGTATCAGGCAGATGCTACGGAAGAAATTTGTCCGGCACCTCTTGATTCCAAAAAAACTAAAGAAGCTCAGGAGCTTGCCATGCGGGTGCATCGTTTGTTAGGACTTGGTAACTATTCTCGTGTAGATTTTATCCTTAACGAAAAAGATGATAAGTTTTACTGTCTCGAAGCAAATAATCTTCCGGGTATGACACCGAACAGTCTGCTTCCGCAGGAGGCAAAAGCTGTTGGTATTTCTTACGAAGATTTATGCGAACGGCTGGTTCTTTCTCTTTTTAAATCTTGATTTTTGATTTCTTCTTTCTCGAATTCTGGAATGGAAAAAGTTTTTATAATCATTTGTTAGTCTCCTGAAACTCTGCATAATATGCTTCGAGCTTAGGGCGGGCTGCAGTATAATATTTTTCGAGTCGTTTATCAAAATGTTTTCCAAAACTTTCCAGCATAATTGAGTCTGCTTTTTCAAAGCTCATTGCTTCTTTGTAAACACGCTTACTTACAAGTGCATCATAAACATCTGCAATTGCCATAATGCGGGCTTCAAGCGGGATATCTTCGCCCTTTAATCCTTCCGGATATCCGGATCCATCCCAACGTTCGTGATGATAGTGCGCTACATTTTCTGCGATGGTGTGGAAAAGCTTGTCATCGGTTTCTTTTAAAATTTCATGAACAATATGGGCACCTTCCGGAGCATGTTTTTTCATTATTTCAAATTCCTCAGGAGTAAACCGACCCGGCTTACGTAATACTGCATCATCAACAGCAATTTTTCCAAGGTCATGCATAGGAGCGGCTTTTATAAGGTTGTGACAAAAATCATTAGTAAGATTTAGCTTTTCGGTACTGGTATCTTTTTGAATTTCTTCTACCAGATATTTTATAATATCGCTGGTTCTTTTGATATGACCACCGGTAGAATTGTCACGGCTTTCTACCATGGTAGCCATTCCAAGAATCAGGTTGTCGTGCATTTTTACAATGTGGTCGGTTTTTTCGGCAACCTCATCTTTAAGGCGATCGTTGAATTTATTTAAAAGAGAAATATATTTTCGATTCTTTGTGTCATCCTGCATGTAAAGAATATATCCGCGATTAACATGTCCATCAAAGAGAGTGTCGATGTCAATTTTGTAAACCTGTTTTTCAAAATTTTTAATAAAGTGATTCTTTAGCGGATCTTCAATATATCTTCGGATGTTTTCAATAATCTCGCTGTTCAGTTCAGAATCTGCAGGAATTGAATTATCCACTTTTAATTTTGCAAGTTCAGGATAGATTTCTTTTGCTATCTGATTGCTTCCCAGATAGTGAAATTTTTCATCAAAAGAAGCAAAACCTGTTTTACCATTGGAAGAAATTGTTTCAATTGCTGTTTCGGTAATATCATAAAGAATTATTCTGCGGCTGATCATGAGCAAGACCATTTCGCTGAGAACGTATGATAAAGGCATGAGATCAACATTTATATTGAATAATCGCCCTGTAAAAAAAGAAATGACAGGAACTGCTTCACAGGCAAGCATGTAACGCAGATTATGACGTGAAACATCATTTTTTTTGCAGAAGGCATAGACTGTAGCACTGATTGTAATTGTCATGTAAATAAATATTTGAATGTAATAAAATGAATGGACAACATTGTACTTTTTATGAAGAACCAGATGATTTCCTACTAATTCACCGGTAATTTCTTTGTAGAAAAAGGTTGATGAGCCGATTGTAAGGGCAGAAATAAAAAAGAAAGTGGAAATAGCAAATAAAATAAGCCTAATCCATTTTTTTATATTCAAATTACATAAGTTGAATATGGTATACATGATAAAAACATGTGGGAAGATTCCCAGATAGCATAACTTTATACCGATAATGGCTTCTGGAATTGTTTGCGAAACACCAACTATATAATAACCAAAATTTACAATTGGAATTAAAGCATAATTTAACGTCAGAAATACGGAAAATCTTTTTCTCCAGATTATTGCATAAATTCCTGTAAGCAGCACAGAAAGCAAAAAAAGGATACCATAATACAATTTCATATAAAAATATTATAAAGTAGAATTGTTCAATTGTTAAGTAATATCAAGATATAACTTTATGATCTGCAGAACTTTTCAAACCGTTTTGTTGTGGCTGCTACTGCGGCTTCAATTTTTTTTGTGATTTTGATTTCCGGCTCGTACCAGATGTTTTTGACCTGCAGCTGTTTTGATTTTTTATCGTAAACAGGCTCTATGCGGCCGATGAGGTTTTCGCCGTAGAGGATTGGGAGCACGTAGTAGCCGTATTTGCGCTGGGCAGCAGGCGTATAGATTTCCCACTTGTAGTCAAAGTTCCAGATTGCTTTGATGAGGTTCCGGTCCCACATCATATTGTCCAGGGCGGCGATGAATTCGCAGCGGGTAGGGGAGGAGCAGGTGGCGGAGTTGGAGCTGGCGGTGGAGTTGGAGCAGGTGGCGGAGTTGGAGCTGGTGGCGGCGATTTTTGCATCTTTTGAAAGACAGTATAAGATATGTTTGAGTCCTTCTACGTGAACAGGAATTATACGGCCTTCTTGGAGCAGGGAATCAAAAATCTTGTTGCGTGTGTCAGCTTTAAGGTCGCCGATTCCAAGCCATGCGTCTGACGGGCGGTTCCATAGCAGGCCAAGAGAACCAATGCGTTCCAGCACGCGCCATTTTTTGTGGTCAAAATCATCAGGGTACGGGTCTGCAGCTTTCAGGATTTTCTCTGGCACACAGCGTTCAATCAAATCGTAATATTTTATTCCTTTGTTTTTATGATGAATTGCAAGCTCGCCGCGAAAGTACATGTGTTCAAGGGCAGCCCGCGAAAGCTTTGTTGTAGTCCAGTACCAGTCAACCTTTTCGGACATTTCAAGGTCTGCAGAACATACGGGGCCGCGCTCTTTGATGATGGCTTTTATTTTATCGCAGGCCTGCTGAATCTCGTCAAAGCTGCGTTCGTGTTCAAGGTGCCAGTCTCTGTCGCGCTTAAAGTTTGGCCAGTTTTCAACAGGAATAATTGCAAGATTCTTATCAAAGTTATCCAGAAGCTTTCGGTCTTCGTACAAAAGTTCATAAAGCATCTGTTTGGTAAAGCCGGCAACCCTGGACTGCAGCACAAGCTCCGCGTTTCTTCTGCAGACATCAATCGGGTCAAACTGAATGCAACCGGCTTGACGTACAAAGTCGAGGATGCCTTTCTTGCCGGAAAACCTGTGGTCGCCCAGCAGACCCTGTTTGTAGAGGATGAAACGTTTGGCTTGGTTCAAAGTAAGATTCAGTTCTTTCATATTACAACTTATACTGCATAAAGTTTCCGTTATGAACAAAGCCATATGCGGTATACAGCTTTACTCCCATATCTGAAGCGGTAATCTGAACTGCACCACAACCGTAGGCGCGGGCTTCTTCGACTACGCGGTGGAGCAACTCTTTAGCAATTCCC
>JAILBH010000087.1 GCA_024681195.1 Treponema sp. | reverse complement strand
ATTTAAAACTGTAAAGGCCGGCCGTAACAACGAATATAAAAACAACATTTATGAAGAATCAGAAATGCTCACAGGCGACCTGAACATTGTAGATGTTGAATGGATTATTCAGTACAAGGTTGTAGATCCATACCAGTGGCTGTTCCGTGTTTACGAAAAAGAGCAGACAATCCGCGATATTTCACGCTCTGTTATTAATACTCTGGTTGGTGACCGTGCAATTCTGGCTGTAATGAGTTCTGAACGTTCTGCAATTCAAAATCTTGCACAGGATATGATGAACGAACAGTTCAAGACTCTTGGACTTGGAATAAACGTAACAACAGTTCAGCTTCAGAACGTTGTACCACCTGCCGAAGTTCAGGCTGCTTTTGAAGACGTAAACAAGGCAAGCCAGGATATGAAGCGCTTTATCAACGAAGGTAAGGAAGCTTACAATGCCGAAATTCCAAAAGCCCAGGGTGAAGCAGACCGTCAGATTCAGGTTGCCGAAGGTTACGCTGCAGAACGTGTAAACATGGCAAAAGGTGATGTTGCCCGTTTTGATGCAGTTTACCAGGAATATAAGCGTTCTCCAAAGGTAACAAAAGAGCGTATTTACCTCGAAACAATGGATGAAATTTTTGCAAGCGAAACCAAGCCTACTCTTATTGACGGAGAGCTTGAAAATCTTGTTCCGATTAAAAATCTTAAGGACTAAGGGAGGTACAGAAAATGAATAAGGCAATGAAAAAATTTATAGGCTGGCTTATAACAATTGTAATTCTTGTGATTCTGTTCCTTGCTGCAGGTCCGCTTTACATTGTAAATGAAGGTACTCAGGTTGTAGTAACCCGTTTCAGTAAAATTGTTAGTTCACATCAGGATGCAGGACTTCACTTTAAAGTTCCATTCCTTGATCATGTAATTGAATATCCAAAGCTTATTCTTTCGCTTGATGGTGATGAACAGCGCATTCCTACAAAGGAAAATCAGTATATTATTGTAGATACTACTTCACGCTGGCGCATTACTGACCCGGAAGCTTTCTATAAGAACTTCCAGACTTTGAATAACTCTTACAACAAGCTTTCTGACATCATTGACTCTTCATGTCGTACAGTTATTACACAAAACCGTATGAGCGAAATTGTTCGTTCTTCTAACCTTATCAACGAAAGCAAGGTAGAAGAAACAGACGAAGATGAAGAAACAATCGAAATCAACAACCTTGTAAATGCAGATACAACCAACGAAGTTGTAGCAAGAGGACGTAGTGTTCTTTGTAAGCAGATGGCAGAAAAAGCCCGTGCCGAAATTACCGGCTTTGGAATTGAGCTTATTGATATTGTACCACGTCAGGTTAAATACTCTGATGAGCTTAATGAATCTGTTTATAACTCTATGATTAAGGATCGTAATCAGGTTGCCCAGGCCTACCGCTCACTTGGTGAAGGTAAAAAAGCAGAATGGCTTGGTAAGCTCGAAAATGAAAAGCGCCGCATTACTTCCGAAGCCTACCGCAAGTCTGAGGAAATCAAGGGTAATGCCGATGCCGAAGCTGCAGCTATTTACGCCGCCGCTTACAACAAAGATCCGGAATTCTACAACTTCTGGAAGAGTATGGAATCTTATAAGAATAATCTTAAAGATTACCCGGCAACTCTGAGCACAAAGATGGATTACTTTGACTATCTGTATAGTCCAAACGGAAGATAAGGGGTAACACTAACAATGAAGCACGTAGTATCTATAGAAAATGAAGAGATAAGACTTTGTTCAGGACTGGATGAATATGCATTCGGTAAAACTAACTTTAATTCCATAGTAACACAAACGGGCTTCATTGCAGAACGCAAAGACTCCAAGACTATTGCGGAATATACTTTTACTCCGTGGAGCTTTGAGGAAATAAAATCCTTTGATGTTCAAGAAAAACAGGAACGTGTAGTTTTTTACTGTGCAAAAAATCCTTTGTCTAAAAATGCAAAAACCATGCTCGAGCTTTTTGAACAAGCCGGCAGCGAAAATTCTTCTTTAGAAGACAAGGATAAGATGTACGAGGCTTCATTTGAAGTTTGTACAATTCTTACCCAGGCAGCCCGCGAGGGAATTGAAATTCCAATCAACGGTGCAGGTGGAATAATTGCAGATAAAGACAAGTTCCTGTTTCTTCCTCAAGATGTTTTTAAATATGCTATTGCAGGCCTTCCCGCTGTAGACCAATCAGACAATCACAACTGCTGGGTTAATCCAAGTCTTACGGGCTTGCCTGCAATCTGCTTTTTAAGAGCCTCTTTTGCCTACAAAATGCTTACAGGCCGCTTTGCCTACCCTGCTTCGGATTCTATTACACGTAATGCAGACATTCTTGATAAAAAATTCCTTCCGCTTGAGCTTTGCATAAACGGAATCAACAATGAACTTGCCGAAGAAGTAAACAGAGGGCTCAAACTCAATTCTAACTCTGTTGCAATTCCTGGAAAAAAACAAAAGGGTAAAAAAAGTGAAGAACTCGTTCCTAAGGTAGAATTTCCTCTGGAACTGCTTAAAAACGCCAGACAGGGACTCGATACCAAAATGACTCAGGAAGAGTTTGAAAACGCTGTACGTACTTATCAAAAACGACAGTCTTCGAGAGTAAACACAAAAAGAACCTTTAGACGAAACACCACAGGTTTTGTAATTGGTTTTATTGCAATTATAGGTATAGGTCTTACCATCAGAAGTACTTACAAAGGTTATCTTGAAGATTACACAACAAAAGGCCTTACTTCTACACAAACAATACAAACCTTCTTTAAGGGCATGAATAATCTTGATGTTCCGCTTGTGCAGCACTTTATTGAAGGTCGTTCCGCAAGCCGCTATCTGGACTCTATCAGTAATATTTATGTAATTGGCAAACAGCGCCAGTCATCTTTTAGTGATAACGGCTATCTTAAACCTGCCAAATTCTTTCTTGTTGTAACCAACGCCAACAAACTTTCTATGGCCGAAATTTACGGCGCAACTAACATCAAAATTGATGGAAAGCCTGTAGACGAATATATTGAACTCAAAAAGAACAAAGACAAACCGCAGATCCTCACACAGGAACAGGGTGTTACAATCAACAAAGGAGACGTTTCGGTTCATTCAGTTGAATATTACACTATCCACACCGAAGGCACCGACAACGGAATTTTCGTAACAAAAAATCACGACACCTTTACTCTAACCTTTAAGAAAAACAAATGGATAATTTCAAATATTGAATCTCTATCCGAAGAAGCTATTGAATTTGACAGCGACAGTTTTAAAGGTGAATACTTTAATCTTGTTGTAGAAAATGATGGTGATGCTGTAAAAGCCGTAAAAGAGCTTTCTTCTAAATATGATTTCTTACCTTCACAAAAAGAAATGCTCACAGAAAGAAAGCTTTTGGAAGAATATCTTGCAGATCCATATAAGGGAATTCTTTAATAAGAAATAAAATTTATGCGTCTCTAAGGGCGTCTATAGGCTCAAGCTCTGAAATATAGAAAAGAACATTTTTTAAAAGCTGACGTATAGAAATAAGGGAATCAATAAAACGTCGGTTATCACGTCCCTTAATTGTGCCTATGTTCTGAAGACTTTCGTGAATTCCATCCTTTTGTTCTTCAAAAAATCCATAGAAAACTCTTTCAAGAGTTCTGGCACCCTTTCCAAAAAGTTCTATTGACTGTCGGACAGTATCTTCTATCTGTGCCATCATTGATTCAATCTGATTCTGCACCTGAAAGGTATTTACACGGTTTGTTGCAAAGTCATCAAAAATGCGGCCAAACTCACCTTCCGGATTCAAACGGTTTGCAAGATCAATCATCAAAGTATTAGCAGTCGAAAAATTATTCAAGCCTTCTGAATATTCAGTACGATTTTCACTCTTGTAAAAAATTCCTTCCATTGCTACAGCATTCAAATCGCCAATAATCTTATCGTATTTTTCCAGACTGAACCAGGAAAGAAAGCCGCCTGTAAGCTCATATTTAAATGGAATTCTTGTCCAAAGCTTAAGCCATGGTCTGTATTCCATTACAGGAAATTCTTCCATTCCAAAATCAAGTTTAATTTTTTGACTAAGATTCTGCTTTTTCTGTTCGCGAAGGAATTCATTCCATCTTATATCCTGAATCCTTTTCCATTGAGCTCTAAAGCTTGGGAACCAGGCTTCGGCACCTTCAAGATTCTCACCCTGCCAGTCATAATTATTGTTTACAACGCGACCAAGATTTCTGATTGGAACATTATCCGAAAAAGATTTTATTGTTCCCATAAAGGCAACAGCCTTAACCATAAATTCTTTTACAGCTTTTTCTATGTCCTTGTCCTGAGCATTTGTTGTAAGATGCTTGCGCTGTGAAAAAAGAAAAATTGCTTCGAGCACTTCATTTTGAACAGGCTGCATTGCAAGAAAAACAGAAGCCAGCGCATTATAATCCATTGTTCCATTGCTATAAGGACAGGTAAACACATCGCCTGCAACATTTGTAAACTGAGAAATAAAATGTGTAAATTGAAGAGTAGAAAAGCGGTAAAGCCAGTTTGCGCAACTGATTGCAGAATACATATTTGACTTTGTTCCCTTTTCCAGATTGTTTAAAATTTCATCAAGTTTTTTTGCAAGCTCTGTACGAAGATCCGGTGTAACAACCTTTGAATAAGGATGAATAAATGGATCTGCCTCCGCATTAATCTTTTCTGCAATTTCGGGAGCAACAAACGAACTTAAGAAAACATAAAAATCGCCGGGAGTTTCTTCTATGTAAGTAAAGTAGGCACGAAAAAAGTCTGCAGCGTCTTTTAAGGTAAGAATTCTTTCATAAAAAACATAATCGAAGGATCTTATTCTGTGATTAATTGTTCCCGGATACCTATGATTGATTTTTTTGGCAATACTATTGATTATGTCCTGACCATAGATTTCTTCGATGTTCTTTTTATCAAACAGAGCTCTTATCCACAAAAAGAATTTGTAAAAAATTGATTCTGATTCAAGCTTCTTTTTCAATGATTGAGGGGTTTCGCTTTCAAGAAGACTTTCTTCCAGCTGGATACCTTGAGGAGAAACCTGATTAATTCTGTTTAGCATCGCAAGTCTGTCTTCTGCATTCAGCCCTGCTACAAGCCTGTCAAAAGAACTTTTTGTATTGCTTTCAATCATACATTATATTATCGGTAGAAATTTGCATTAATATCAAGAATTTTTAATAATTCCGATACTCAGTGGTCTTGTTTTCCGAGCATTCTACAACCTTATTTTTGTAGACACAGTAAACAACAACCTTTTTCTGATTATTATCATAGGTTTCACAGATAGTACAGGATTTTGGCATTAACAAAGGAATCTTAAAACCAACCTCTTTTGCAATTTTTGAAGGATTCACGCCGGTTCTATCCTTGTAGATTACCAGGGGTCCTCCAAAAAGCTCCTGGCTGTGACGTGCCCTGAGCTCTGCAATTGTATCATTAAAATCGTTTGAAATCTGTTTTGAAACTACTCCATTGGCAGTCTGAACATAATAAACCATATAGTAGCTTATTTTACTGATATCAATATCCGAACGAAAAACTAAAAGCTTTTTAGCAGGATCATAAACATAATCCTTTTTTTCTATTGCTGTAAGGTTGTTTAAAATTACAAGAAGCTCGCTCTTATGTCCTTCAAAATCCTTAAGATAACAGGTATAAGGACGAGCTGGAATACCATCCATATGAACATAGCAGTTTTCATATGGAATCTGAATCTTAAACGAAAGCTTTCCTGTAGAAGTATCATAGGTATATTCATCTTTTTTGAGTTTGATTTTCTGAGTTTTTCTGTCTGAATTGATGATTTCTACAGTATCTATCTGATCATAAATAAAATAGGTAGAAGCTTCGCGGTTAATTATCTCGGTATCAACAGGAAAAGAATTGCTTTGTGAAAGAGTGAACGGAGCAGCATAAGCTGCCGAAAGGATAATACAGAATGTAATTAAACCAAATAATCGTCTCTTCATTGGTACAAAAAAAATAGCTCCTACGGGAGTCGAACCCGTCTCTCCGCCTTGAGAGGGCGATGAACTAAACCGATATTCGAAGGAGCCATAAAATAGGAAAAATAAAAAACTAAGTTTTTTATTTTTCCTATTTTGACGAGTATTCGCTTCGCGAAACTCGCGGCTAGTATTTTACCTTGCTCGCAAGGGAAAACTCGCGAAGCCAAAACTCGTAACAAGTATCAACTTGTTCAAAAAAAAAACTGAACCTTTTGACAGGTTCAGTCTGAGTTCCCCAAGGAGGATTCGAACCCCCACAGTCAGAACCAGAATCTGAAGTGCTACCATTACACAATCGGGGAATAAGTGTTTATAAATATATAAAAAAACTGCAAAGAAGTCAATAGATATAAAAAAACTGACTTCCGGTCGAGTACGGCTTTGCAAAACCGCGGGCTCGCCCGCTACACGCTGAAGTGCCTTGTAATTATATACTTGGCCGCCTTGCGGCCGCACTTCAGAGTGTTTTTGAAAGCCGTCCTCTCCCTCGCGTCAGTTTTTTTATAGAATCATTATTTCTTTGCAGTTTTTTTAGCTGTTGTTGTGTTTTTTGCAGCTGGTTTTTTAGCTGCAGGCTTTTTATCTGTTGTTTTTGCGGCAGATTTTGGAGCTGGTTTTTTTGCTGTTTTCTTTGGTTTTTCCAGAGAGGTATCTACAACAGAGTTATCGTCGTTTGCAAATTCTGAACGAACGTATTTATCGGCTTTCCAGTCATTAATCCATGTTTTACCGTCAAGAAGATAACGGAACTGGTATTCCTTATTTGTATCAAGCTGTTTTTTTACAGAGAAAGATCCATCCGGACCCTTTTTCATAGGAATAGAAGTTTCATCCCAACTGTTAAAATCGCCTACAAGATGCACTTTTTCTGCCCCTGCAGCCGCATTCACATTAACACTAAAAACTACAGTACACTTTTTACCATCAGATGAATATGTTTTTTTAAGAGACATAAAAACCTCCTTTGAAAAGATATATAAAGTTTAACTTTATTGAAGGAAATTTGCAAGTGTTATCTAAAATTCTCAACTCAGCCAGCAATGACAACTCAATTTTATTATGGTATACTTATCTTATGAACCTAGACAAACCGTTTATTGCAAAAATGATTTTTATTTATGGGCTTATTGTTCTTGTTTCGAATGTAATAGCCATGCTGGTGCCGGCTGTAATTTCTATTCCTGTGCTGGACACAGAAAACATGAAGCTATGGGAAGAATTTCTTGCTAAAAACAATATGGTAAAATGGGTAACCTTCATTGCTTTTATTACTCCTACTGTTGTCTGCATTGTTTATACAAAAATTATTTCTAAATCGGATGAAAGGATTGCAAAAAGCATTGCGCAGATTCCATCTGTGTTTGCGTTTTCTTCGGTAATTGGCTGGAACCTTTATTATTTTATAGAAATTCCTTTTGTTGTTTATGCAAGAGCTCTTTTTGGAATTCATATAAAAGGTATTCTTCTTTCCAGCTGGTTTTTTGCACTTTTTTCCGGGATGACAGGTTATACCATTGCTTACCTTGCAATCGAAATCTTAAACCGTACAATTCTTTTGCCACGGGTTTTTCCGGAAGGACATATTATTCAAAAGGATTTTGCTTTTAAACCGGTTTTCAGGCATCTTTTGACATTTAGTTATATGGTTTCTACCCTGTTCCCCGTTACGCTGCTGCTTATAAGTTATATTTCTATTCATGTTAATAATAATATTCCTATGCAAAAAACTATAATCTACATTTCTGTTCTGCTTGTAATAATTGCTTACGGAATTACACTCTCCTTTTCAAAAATCATTTTGAATCCTCTGGGCAAGCTTACAAAGGCTGCGCAAAGAATTAAGGACGGAGACTACAAAACCCGTGTTGGAGTTGTAACGGCAGATGACTTTGGAGTTCTTGCAGACAGCTTTAATGACATGGCAGAATCTCTGGCCGAAAAGGAATTTATGCGAGACACCTTTGGTAAGGTTGTAGATCCCGAGGTTCGTGATTACCTTATGTCCGGAAAAGGAAAAGAATCTTTAGGACAGGCCTTGGGTGGACAAACCCGCGAAGTTACAGTTTTATTCTGCGACATCAGAAGCTTTACCGCAATGAGCGAAAAGATGCAGGCCGGAGAAGTTGTATCTCTTTTGAACCGCTACTTTACCGCACTCGGCAAATGCATTACCGCGCACCACGGAATCATCAACAAATACATTGGCGACGCAATTATGGCAATTTTTGGTGCCCCGGTAGAATCTCAAAACTGCGCAAAAGATGCTTTTGAAGCAGCGTTGGATATGCGCCAGGCTCTTATTCAGGTAAACCGGGAGTTTAACAAGGATGGGCTTCCGGAGCTGAGATTTGGAATTGGTTTACATACAGGCCCTGTATTTGCCGGAACAATCGGTGCCGAAAACCGCATGGAATATACTGTAATTGGAGACACTGTTAATACCGCAAGCCGTCTTGAATCTCTTTGTAAAATCTATAAAACAGACCTGCTTGTTTCTCAGGCTACAACAGAAAAAATTAACGGAAAAGACGAACAGCCGGACGCCATTGATTTTAAATTTGTTGATAACGCACAGATTCGCGGTAAAACTGAACCAATGAAAATTTTTACGTTTTAGTCTAGTCCTTTAACGTAACATAAGTTTTTCCGCTTCCGCCGTCTTCCGGGGTTGCAAATTCAAAGCTCTGAACTAAAGGACAATGTGAAAGATAATCCTGGACAGCCTGCTGAAGAATTCCGTGCCCCTTTCCATGAATTACGCTAAAGTGAGAAAAATTAGAAAGCGCACATAAATCTATCTGATGCTCAAGAGCAGTAACAGCTTCTTCGGCACGCATTCCCAAAAGCCGCAGTTCAAACACAGGATGCTCATCGGTTTTGGCACTTTCAAAATCATAAGATACATTTACCGTTTGTGCAGAGTCTTTATTCTTGCGGACAAGTTCAAGCTCCTTTTCTTTTACAGCCATCTTTATACTGCCAAACTGAACGTTCCAGACCCCTTTGCGTGGAGAATCAAGCAGCACCCCCTTACTGTTGTTAGAAAGAACTACAACCTCTGCACCAGTTTCGAAAACAAGAGGCTCGTCATTCTCTTCTTTTGCAGTTTGAGCAAGCACAGGATTTACCGTTGCAAATTTTAAAGCCTCTGCATTACTGAGTTTTTTCTTTGTTTTTTTACTGCTGACCTTTGAATGTGCTGCTGCCTGTTTTTCAAAAGCCTTTTGCTCTGCAGCAAGCTTTTCTTCTTCTACTTCAATTTTCTGATCAAGCCGTTCTACGTTTGCTTCCAGATCCGAAATAAACTTTTTTACACCAAGAGTTTTTTCGCGGGTAAGTTCCCCTTCCCTTATCTGGCGCACAAGGTTTTCGAGCTGGCGGCGGCTATGAATAAGAAAGTCATGCATCTCCTGCTGGTGCCCTTTTTTAAGTTCGTTTTCTTTACGGCGTAGTCCAAGCTCCTTTTCCTTGATTTTATCGCCTTTTGCTTCCAGTTCATCCTGGAGTAAATGTGCCCTGTGCTGCAGACGGTCAAGTTCAGAATGCTTTTTGTTCAAGCCCTTTATGAGCGAAGAAACATCTGCCTGCTCGGTTGCAATATATTTTTTTGCGTTGTTTACAATTTCCTGAGGAAGCCCGGATTTTTTTGCAATTGCAATGGCATGACTTTCACCGGGAATTCCCATCAAAAGCTTATAGGATGGAGAGAAGGTGCTTGTATTAAATTCTACACTCGCATTTATACAGCCCGGATTTGTATATCCATAATTTTTTAAAATTCCCATATGAGTTGTAACAAGCACAAAGGCCTGTTTTTCTATGAGCCGGTCCAGTACAGCCATTGCAAGCGCGGTTCCTTCCTGAGGGTCGGTTCCACTTCCAAGCTCATCCAGAAGCACAAGACTTGCTTTACCCGCTCCATTCACAGCTTGGGCAATATTTTTCATATGCCCGCTAAAGGTACTAAGACTCATATCAAGACTCTGGCTGTCTCCAATATCTACAAAAACATCCTTGAACAAAGGAAGCCTTGTTCCGTCTGCTGCAGGAATAGGGATACCCGCCTGATTAAGCATACAAAGCAAAGCAAAGGTTTTAAGAGAAACGGTTTTTCCGCCTGTGTTTGGTCCTGTAATTATGAGAACCCTCTTTCCCTGCATAAAATGAAAATCTATTGGAACGGCTTTTTCTCCAAGCAGCGGATGACGCGCCTTAAGCAAAAGTGGTGGCTCGCCGTTTGCTGCAAGTGCGTAGCAGCAGCTGTGTTCCATTCCCCAGCGGGCTGCGGCCCAGGTTGTATCGAGCAGAGTCATTACAGGAAGCGCCTGCTTAAAAAGAGGAACAAATTCCTGCAGCTCCAGTGTGAGTTCTTCTAATATCTTGTTTATAACCTGAACCAGTTCGTTTTCTTTTTGCATGAGTTCATTGGTACAGCGCACAACATCTTCCGGCTCAACATAAACCGTTCTGGAGCTTTGAGAAACTTCTATAATGATTCCATTAATACTGTTCTGACGGCTGGCCTTTACAGCAAGCACTTCGCGGCCATTACGCAAAACAGGAACATCCGATTCAAGAACCCCCGCAAGCTTCTGGTCTGTTACGTAAGCATGAAGGATTGTCTTTATTTTTGCATGAAGGGCTGCAATCTGTTTACGAATAGAAGCAATCTCGGGAAGATCCCTGAGCTCCCCGTCTGCAGAAATTATACGAAAAATTTTGTGTTCTGGTTCACAAAGATCCGGCAAAAGAGCAGTCTGCTCCGGGAGCTTTACCAGTCCAAGCTCTACGGCATGAACTCTTATTCCCTTGCATACACTCTGCACACTCAAAACAAACTGTCCAAGAGCTTTTACCTGCTCCAAAGAAAGCCTGGTTCCGCGGGTTTTAATAATGTTTATTACTTCAAAAACAGGCTCCCAGCAAAGCAGAGGATTTTTAGAACAGGCACTCATATAGCTTGTCCATTCACGGCTTATGTTTTTGAGTTTTTCATAATCTTCAAGGCGGGTAAGAGGCTCACGTTTTAAAAACGAGTCTTTTCCTTCCTGAGTAATACAAAAGCCTGCAACCTCGTCCCGCAGTCTGTAAAAATCTATTTCCTGTAAAGCTTTTGAATTCATAAATTTAATCTATTAAAAATATGGGATTATAGCAAGGGATAAAATTTAAAAAAAAGAGACCGCACTCTCCCGAAAGCGGCCCCAGCAAAACTCCGATATCCAGTCCTTATTTATACATAGGAATCTAGCAGTATAACAACTTTTTCTTTTGGACTTTCTTCGTTTTTTTTACCTTATATGCGGTATTATAACGAGTTTTTGTCAAATATGTACTACATAAAAGTGTAGTTTTTCACATTTTTTGTTAAATAAGGCCAATTTTTTTGGCTTTAAAGATAGCCTGGGACGAAGAAGAGACATCGAGTTTTGGATATATTTTTTTAATATGATAGCGTACTGTATTTACAGAAATAAAAAAGAATTCGGCAATTTCATCGTAGGTTTTACCCTGCTCCAAAAGCCTTAAAATATCCTTTTCCATGTCTGTAAAGGTTGTATTTATTTCTTCAGAAATATTAAGGTAGTTTGGATATAGCACAGAAACATGGCGGGTAATATCAATAATCTTAGAAAGGAATGGAGTTGAACCACGCTCCCGCTGATACTCCTGCAAAAGCTTGAACATAAGAATTCCTTCATCCGCAATATGTCGGTAAATCTTATAACGCTCTGCAAGCTTAAGTACCTCTTCAATTACATCAAAGGCGTGCTTTTTTCTTGCGGTTTTATACCAGCTCATTGCTTCAATACAAGAAACTTCAATAAAATCAATATAACGTTTAGTCATAAGAAAGTAATCTTTCAGGCGTTCTGCAAGAGAAAGAAGAGCCAGATGTTTATCATAAAGCAGATAGCAGCGAAGCTTTACAAAATAACGGTAAACATCCATAAGATTCAATTCTTTGTTTTCATCAGGAGCTTTTGTTTCGAGCCAGTTATTAATGAATTCAAGGTCGCCGTCATAAAGGGCAAGTCTTGCACTCATTGCATCAATATTATAATCAAAAACACTACCCGAAATATTTTTAACTCTGTCGCGAAGATGAGTCATAATAATTCCAGCAGATTTGATTTCGCCGTTAATGGCAAGAATTGAAAGCTGCTTGTAAAGGGCAACACAAAGAATAATTACATCCTGATTTTTTTCCAGAAGAGGAATTGCACTTGTTATGCGAACCATTGCTTCAAAACATTCATTCCGCTGATAAAAAATTTCGGCCGAAAGAACATCGTAAACCTGCTTGTAAGAATCGCCATAAATTACTTTTAAAAAGCGCAGAGATCTTTCTTTATGATTTAACACAAAGTTACTGTAATAAGAAAAATCGCGGAGTCCGTTTAAGATACTTGGTCTTCCGTTTGCAGTACTGTAATACGGCTCCATTGAAGCACCAAGATAATCAAGCTTATAAAGAGAATGAAAAAACTCTCTGTCGGTAAGGGTTGGAATAACCGGCTTGATATAATCTTCAAAACCAACGTCCGGAAGATATGTAAGCAACTTTGGAATATCTTTAATGTCGCCGTTCATAATTTTACAAAGGATTGCAGTAGAAACATCATAAAGAGAACTCTTATACTGCTTCTCTGTAAGATTTAAAAAAGACTCACGATTTTCCCAAAGCTCAGGAATACAAAAAGAGAGGTTAAGTTTTACGATGAGCTTTTTACGCTCTTCTTCTGTAAGCATTAGTCCTCCCAGCTTCCTGTTTTTATTTCTTCGCTTATTCTAAGCCAGCTGTCGTAGCGTTCTTTTGTAATTTGTCCGTCCTGTACGGCTGCGGTTATTGCACAACCAGGCTCCGTTTTGTGGCTGCAATTTAATCCAAACTTACACTTTCCTACAAAAGGTTCAAACTCCTTAAAATACATTGCAAGCTCCCCGGCTTCTACATCATCTAGTACAAAGCGGCGGATTCCTGGTGTATCAATTATATCTGCGCGACAACCTTTAATTCCTTCCAAAAGAGATTCGTTGAGCGTAAGATGAATAAGTGTACCCTTGGTAGTAGTGTGACTTCCTCGTCCGTACTTTTTAGAAAGGCTTCCGGTTTTAAGAACACAGGAATTATCCATTACGTTAATAAGGCTGGACTTACCTACTCCAGACTGCCCTACAAAAGCACTAAGCTTGCTTTCCAAAAGCCGGGCAAATTCAGACATGCCTTCTCCGGTTTTAGCAGAAATCTTTAAAACCCTGTAGCCAAGCTCCTGCCAGATATCCAGTCGTCGTTCAATTTCTTCAAATTCTGCTTCTCGACCGTCGGTCTGCATTGCTTCGGCAAGGTCCCATTTATTGCAGACAATTACAGGTTCAATCCCCTGGTGTTCTGCCTGAGCCAGCGCCCTGTCTATAAAACGCGGTCTAAACGGAGGTTCATCGGGGGTGCATACAAGAATAAGAAAATCAAGATTGCAGGCAAGCAGCTGAGGGCAGCGTCCTTTTACATTCCAGCGCAGGAAGGTGTTTTTGCGGTCTAAAACAGAAAGAATCTGCCCCTTTTGATTGTTGATTGGATCTACTTCAAGCTGAACGCGGTCACCAGGTGCAATAGGATTATAAAACCGTTTATCTGATTTTAAAACCTTTCCCTTGATTGTGCAGCTTCTCATATCGCCGTCATCACATTCTACAGAGAAAAGATTATTTGTACCTGCAATTATAAGTCCTTCCAATTAAGTCTCCAGATCAAGACTAGCGGCTCCACAAAAGCCACAAACCAAGTGCCGAAATACCTGTTGTCAAAATTGTAAACGGAACTGCAACCTTGAGCCAGTCGGCAAACTTCATAGGATAACCTTCCTTTTTTACAATACCCATGCTCACGACATTTGCGCTTGCACCAAAAGGAGTAAGATTACCGCCAAGACAGCTTCCTATGAGCAAGGCAAACATAAAAAGCTCCTTGTTCAGATTCATGTTTACAGCAAGACTGCCTGCAACAGGAAGCATGGCAATAATATAAGGAACATTGTCTACAAAACCACTGATTGCTACAGAAACAACAAGAATAATTATAAAGCCTAAAAGCTTTGAACCGCCGCAAATTCCCGAAAGGAAAAGGGCAAAATCTTCGAGCAGACCTGCTTCCTGAATGGCTCCAACTACAATAAAGATTCCTAAAAGGAAGAATATTGTTTCCCAGTCAAGACCTTTTACGAGCTCTTTTATTTCTGAACCGGATTTTTTCTGGCTAAAGCGATACCAGAGCACAGAAATTATTCCAAGTGCCAGAACATATAACCCGCTAAGATAAGCAAAATCAGTATTGATAAACGAAACACCTGCAAGCCCCGCAATCATAACTAAAAGAATTATAAACGGAACCCACGAAATTACTGGAGTTTTTTCTACATCAATTTTTTGTTTGCCAAACTTTGCAAAGAAAAAGTAAAAGTAGATACAACCTGCAATAAGCCCGGCCTGAATTATAAAGAAGATAGAAAGTCTTCCCTGATGAATAAAGAAGTCATTAAAGTTATAACCGGCATAAGCTGCAAAAATCATGCTTGGCGGGTCACCAACCAGTGTTGCAGTTCCTTCCATATTGGACATTACTGCAAGACCAATCATAAAGAATGTAGGATTCTTATTCAGCTTTTTGCACAAAGCCAGGGCAATAGGTGCCATTACAAGCACTGTTGCAACGTTTTCTACAAATATAGAAATAATGCCTGTCATTGCAAGAATAAACACAATTGCAATGCCTGTGTTTTTGCTTGATTGAATAATTCCGTCTGCAATTCTGGCAGGAACATTTGAGTACAAAAACAAAGCTGCAATAGTCATGCTGCCAAGATAAATCATAATTACATTCCAGTTGATAATCTGGAAAACGGAATGTGTAAAAGCCCAGAAACAGTCCGGTATAGCAGAAGCTTCCGGAAGATTAAAAATGCGGCCCGGGAAAATCATTCCGAGTATAATCACTAACACAGCTGCAATCGACGTAAACCAGACCTTCTTGTTCTGAAAAAGAATAACCAGAAGGTACATCAAAATTGCAATTGCAAGTACAATATATTTGAGTGCAGTCATATTACAGGTCACCTTCTATTTCGCTGAACAAAGCTTCATATAAGGTAGCCTTATCGCTGTTGGTATTTCTTACAGTCTGAGACATGCGTTTTGCAAGATGAAGAAGAACCCTGTAACCAAGCAAAGGCTCCTTGTCGCAAATTTCAAGAAAGTGTTTTCCCGAAAGAACTATACAACGGCATTCTGTACTGGCAAGGACTGTTGCTGTACGGGTATCGCTGCTGATTAGAGAGGTTTCTCCAAAGAAAATATTCATTTCGCTTGTAAGCTTTGCAAGAGCAATTACATCACCTGCCGGAGTGTTTCGCTGAACTTTTACACTTCCATCATAAAGGATAAAAAAGTCGTCACCGTGCTCACCTTCTTTTATGATGCAGTCTCCTTTTTTATAAGTTTTTATAGACATGCTGTCGTAAACAAGTTTAAGGATGCGGCGATCATTTTCATTATTAACATTAAAATCAGAGAAAAGCTCTATTTTTACAAGTTTTGGTAATACAGTTTCAAAATCGTCCATTCTGATCTCCTAGCGAACTACAATTGCTTTTGAATTTTTTGGAATTATATAATCTGGTACAGGACACAGAATTGGTTCATTACTCTTTAAAAGCTTAACCTTTTTAAGTTCATCTACAATCTTTTTAACATCAGGATTTTTCTGGGCTTCACGAAGAGCGTCTTTTCGTCTCTGATGGAAATTTCCTGTATTTAAAAGCAGACCTATTACAACTCCATCACCAGGACCAAGAGAACGTTTATAGTCAATATAAGGTTTTCCAATCCAGGCTGCAGGGATATCTTCTATAAGGATTCCGGATTCTGCGTCATCACCAATAAGGGTACGGATTACATTTGAATAACCACGGCCGGAAGATGCTGTAGCAAGAAGACTGTGCTCGTAATCCTGGGTAAGAATAATTTCATCACAGTGAGCCATCTCAAGATGCTTCTGGAATTTTACGTCAATGAGCTCGGCTGCAATGTAGATTCCAGGATTAATATTTTCCATTGTAAGAACAGCAAGAACGGTGCGGGAATCAATTTCGAGGTCTGAATATTTTTTGGAACGGTCACAAATTACAAGCGCACGCTCTGCATCTTCAATTTTTGCTCTTTTAAGAGTTGCTTCATCGGCAAAATCGCCGGAAACATACTGCATTCCCTTAAAGCGGGTTTCTGAACGAAGCTGTTCAATCTGGTCAGAAGGAGCTTCGTTTACCATAACTATCATATCAGGAGTTATATCCGTATTAGAATTCAAAACGCTGTCCAGAATCTTTTCAAAGCCCGGACGCCATCCGCAAAGTAAAAAATGTCCTTTCATATTTTTTATTTTATTTAACCCCTTATTTTTTTTCATCTGCATATCCATAAAAACAGATGCGATTTTACCGGTAACGACACTGAGTAATACCATACCCAGAGCAAGCAATACAAGAGCAGCCATACGGCCGCCAAAAGATTCTACACAATAATCAAAATACCCTGCCATTACAGAAACAAGAGTAAACCAAACGGAATCGAACATAGTTTCAATACCGCTTTCGGTTTGAGTTTCTGTTTTATATACAATGATTGTAGCTATAGCAAGAACAATAAATAACGCAATCCAAGCATAAGTCAGAGGATTTTTGAGGGCATATTTGAGATTAGTAAAAAAGCGTTTAACTCTATTCCCTTTCTTTTTTTTCATTCTATTATTATAACATATTAGTATGTTGTTTTCTATATTAAATTCATGCGTTTACTAGAGTTTAAACAAAAAAACATCTGTACGGGAGCGAAACCGGGACTGTAAACTGCATCGTGCGGTGCGAGCGAAGCGAGTCTAATACCTATTACCGCACGCCCGCAGTTTACAGTTCCGGTGCAGCGGTAGTACAGATGTTTTTCTATATAAATGCATTTCTAAACTCTTGAATTTACTATTGAATTTCAACATACTGAATTTATGGCAGACATTCATGTTTTCCCAGACGCGCCGGAAGGAACCCCGGTTGCCGGCTTTGTTCACCTGCATGTGCATTCCGATTATTCTCTTTTGGACAGCTGCGCCAAGCTTGATTCCCTCATTGCAAAGGCCAAAAGGCTTAATATGCCTGCTCTTGCCCTTACTGACCACGGAAACATGTTTGGTGTTCTCAATTTTGAACACATCTGCCACGCAAATGGCATTAATCCTATTGTAGGAGAAGAGTTTTACGTAGCCTACGGAAGCCATCTGGAAAAAAATGATGTTCCTTACAGCCGCAAGGGAGAAGACGGGGATCGTCATGCACATTACTTTCACCTGATTCTGCTATGCGAAAACCAGAAGGGCTACGAAAACATGTCGCAGCTTTCTTCCATTGCATTTACAGAAGGCCTTTATTACGGAAAACCTCGAATTGACTTTGAACTGCTGGAAAAATATCACGAAGGTTTAATCTGCCTTTCTGCCTGTATTCAGGGAGAGCTTCCACAACTGCTGCTTGCAGGAATGAATCAGGAAGCAGAAGAGCTTGCCCTCAAATACAAAAATCTTTTTGGTCCGGATCATTATTATATTGAACTTCAGGATCACGGACTTCCTGACCAGAAAATTGTTGCCCAAAAATTGATTGCGCTTGCCCATAAGCTGGATATACCCCTTGTTGTAACCAACGATATTCACTATGTAGAGGAAGAGGATGCCGAAGCTCAGGATGCATTGCGCTGCATCGGCTTTAAAAACATTCTTACAGAACCGCACCAGACAATGGGCGGCGACCAGAACCTTACCTCGTGGTATTTTAAGACCGAACAGGAAATGCGCCAGCTTTTTCCACAGTGCCCCGAAGCTTATGACAACACAATCAAGATTGCAAACATGTGCGATCTTACAATTCATCAGTATAAAACAGAAGAGCTTAAGGCCTGTCTTCCACGCTTTGAACTTCCAAAAGAATTCCAGAAGCACGGAGATGACTACGCCGCAAACCAGGATGATTTTGTACGCCACCTTGTAGAAGAGGGCTTGCGTCGCCGATATGTAGAAATTACTCCCGAAATCCGTGACCGAGCAGAATATGAGCTTGGAATTATCTTTAAGATGGGCTTTTCGGGTTACTTCCTTATTGTATGGGAATTCATTCACTGGTCTAAGCAGAATGGAATTCCAATTGGTCCTGGCCGAGGTTCGGGCGCCGGTTCTCTTGTAGCCTATTGTCTTGAAATTACCGACATTGACCCGTTCCGTTTTGGTCTTATTTTTGAACGCTTTTTGAATCCTGAACGTGTATCCATGCCCGATTTTGACGTTGATATGGACTTCGACTTTCGCCAGGATATCATCCAGCATACACGCGAGCTTTATGGAGAACCTCAGGTTGGACACATTGTTACCTTTGGTACCCTCAAGGCAAAGCAGGTTATTGCAGACGTTGGTCGTGTTTTAAACATTCCGCTAAGCGAAGTAAACATGCTCAAAAAATGCATTCCTGATAACCCTAAGGCTACACTTAAAAGCGCTTTTGAACCTCCAAGCGACAAATTTCCTGACGGCGGGCAGCTTATTCCGTATAAGGAGGATCCGCGTTACCAGAAGCTTTTTGAACTTGCCTTTAAGCTCGAAAACGTAAACCGTAACACAGGTCTTCATGCATCGGGAATGGTAATTGGACTTACAGCCCTTCCAAACTGGGCGCCGGTTTTTAAAGACCCAAAAACAGGCGAAGTTGCGGTTCAATATACAATGGATATTATTGAACCATGCGGACTTGTAAAATTTGACTATCTTGGACTTAAAACCCTTTCTCTCATACGTTACGCAGAAAATATTATTAATAAGCATAAAAAACCGGGTGAACCTGACTTTCAGACCGATAAGGTCAGCGAAACAGATGAACTTACCTTTAAACTGTTCCAGCGTGGAGACTCGGTTGCAGTTTTCCAGTTTGAATCTCCAGGTATGCAGGATATTCTGCGCCGCTTTAAGCCGGAAAAACTCGAAGACCTTGTTGCATTAAATGCGCTTTACCGTCCTGGACCTATGGATTGTATTCCTCAGTACATTGAAGGAAAATGGAAGCCCGAAACAATTCACTACCCGGATCCAAAGCTCGAAGACCTTCTTAAAGAAACCTATGGTGTAATGGTTTACCAGGAACAGATTATGAAGGTTGCCCAGATTATTGCGGGCTTTAGTCTTGGTGGTGCCGACATGCTCCGTCGTGCCATGGGTAAGAAAAAGCCGGAAGTTCTTATGGGCAAAAAAAAGGACTTTGTAGAAGGAGCTCTTAAAAACGGCTTTACAGAAAAGCATGCGGAAGAAATTTTTGATATTATGGTTCCGTTTGCGGGCTATGGATTTAATAAGTCGCATGCTGCAGCATATTCTGTTCTTGCTTACAGAACCGGCTGGCTCAAGGCACACAAGCCTGCAGAATTTATGGCAGCCAACCTTACAAACGAAATTACTTCTACCGACGGACTTCCGTTCTATCTGGAAGAAGCCCGTAAAATTGGTGTACCGGTAGATCCTCCGGATATTAACCGTTCCGATGTTCTGTTTGATGTTGTTGACGGCCGCATTGTATTTGGTCTTAAAGGAATTAAAGGCATGGGCGACACCGCAGCAAAGGCAATTGTACAGGAACGCGAAGCCAATGGTCCTTATAAAAATTTTATGGACTTCCTTAAACGTATTGGTGTAAACACAGATGAAGACGGAAAAGTTTTAGTAAATAAAAAAGCAATTGAAGTTCTTATCAAAACCGGAGCCTTTGACAACGTTGGAAAAGAAGACGGAACCTGGCTCAACAGAACTACCCTTCTTGCCAATATGGAAGGTGCAATTGCTTATGCAAACGAGCTTCAGTCAGATGCAAGAAAAGGTCAGGAAAGCCTATTCGGAGATTTCTCTGAAGAAGAGCTTTCTTATACAGAATTTGAATTCCAGAAAATTGAAGACGTTCCAAGAATGGAAATGCTCAATATGGAAAAAGAATGCATAGGCTGTTATGTAAGCGGCAACCCTCTGGATGATTATAAAAAAGCAATCGAAAGAGCCGTTACACTTAAATCTACAACAATGGCACGAATTGCAGCAGAAACCAAGGCCGACAAAGAAAGAATGGAAGCTTCGGGTGCAAGACCATGGCAGATGCGTGATAGCGGCAAAACCTATATTGCTCTTGGAATCCTTTCTGACATTCACGCAATCCGTACAAAAAAAGGTGATGAAATGGCCTTTGGCAAGCTGTCGGATTACGATGGAGAAATTGACTGCACCTTCTTCCCAAAAACCTGGGGTGTAATGCGCACTCAGCTGGAACCAGGCGGCATCTATGCCTTTAGCGGAAAGGTAGACGCTTCAAGAACCACTCCATCCTTCCTTATTGATTCAATTGAAGACGCAAAAGCCCTGGAAAACCGTTCAATTCAGGCAGTACATATAGTTTTGAACACCGCCTTTAACGATGAAAAAGAAATTTCAGATTTAAAGAATTTTTTATTTGATGAAGGGGGCAATTGTTCAGTATATTTTCATATAGACGCAAGTAATAATCCATACGTCATAAAAGCAAACGACCAGCTTCATATTAATGCAAAGGAAGAGACTATTAAAAAATTAAAATCTGTTCCTTATGTAAAGGATGTCTGGCTCGAATAGAACAAGGAGCTAACAAATGAGAACCGTTTTATCTTTACTTTCTGCCATTATCACCATATACACAATTCTTTGTGTTGTAGCAATAATTCTTACCTGGATACCGGGTGCAAAGTTTACAAAATTCGGTAAGGTCATTACAGCAATAACTGACCCATGGCTCAAGCTTTTCTCAAGGAAAGGCTGGCTCCGCTTTGGAAATATTGATTTTTCCCCAATCATTGCAATTGCAATCCTTTCACTTTTATCTACAATTCTTGGAAGAATAACCATAACAGGCCGCGTCTATTTTGGCGGAATTCTTGCTATGATAATCGGAATGATCTGGCAGGTTGCCTCATCTTTAATTTCAATCATAGCACTGCTCATCTTTATACGCTGGATTGTTCTGGTTATAAACAAGGGTCAGGTTTCTGTAAACTCTGGCTGGTACCAGCTGGATCTGCTGTTGCAAAAATTCGTTTACAAGCTTGGAAACACCTTTGTAAAAAGCAACCTTACCTATCAGAAGGCACTGCTTGTAAGCTGGATCTCTCTTTTGATTATTCTTGGTCTTGGCTATGCACTCATTATCCTGCTTACAGGACTTTGCGATAAGATTCCTTTCTAATGAAAATAGACGATATAAAAACTCCTGTTTCTTCAATTACAGGAGTTGGTCCCCAGCTTTCAAAACTTCTCGCAAAACTGAACATCTTTACCATTGGCGACCTGCTGCAATACTATCCACGCGGCTATGAAGATCGTTCTGTAAAAGTTACGCTCAGCGAATTTAAAGTTAATCCCAAAATTCATACGGTTGCAAAAGTAATGGGTCAGGAATGGTTTGGCTACGGTCGCATGAAAACTCTTAAAATCCTTATAAACGATGGAACTGCTCCTGCCGAACTGATTTGTTTTAACCGCGCCTTTTTGGAAAACCAGCTCACACCCGGAACTGTCATTACTGTAACGGGACAGTTTTTTGTAAAATATAATAAGCTTCAAAGTTCGGCATTTGAATTTTCCAAAATGAATCTTGAACAGGAAGCTACAGCCGCAGTCCTCAAACAAACCATGCCGCAGAACACAGGAATAATTCCGCTTTATCATCTTACAGAAGGATTAACCCACAAGGTTTTGTATAAGGCCATAAATGCAGCACTGGCTCAATATGCTCATGGAATTGATAATGAACTTCCGGACGAGCTTATTCAAAAACGGGGACTTATTTCTAAACAGGACGCAATTACACTTATTCATAAGCCCGATACATTGCAAAATGCAGAGCTTGCACGAAAAACGCTTGCTTACGAGGAGCTTTACCACCTGCAGTATGCTATTGCTCAAAGAGCCTTCCGTCATAGGGGAAGCCTTCCGCCGGTAAGCCTGGATGCCGCAACAGATAACTCAACCGGTGACGCAGCCAAGGCTCACCAACCAATTTCTCCACAGCTGTTCAGAGGCTCACTTTCTCCGCTCCAGCGCCAGCTTATGGATAAGCTTCCTTTTGAGCTTACGCCCGACCAGATGAAAGTCATCTACGAGATGAATGCCGAGATTGATACCGGCTTTACCCAGCGCTATAAACCTCAGGCAAATAATTCAGGGCAACCTTTTACAATGGCGCGGCTTTTACAGGGAGATGTTGGCTCCGGAAAAACGCTTGCAGCATTGTTTATATGTCTTAGAGTAATTAATTATGGCGGACAGTGTGCTTTTATGGCGCCTACAGAAATTCTTGCACGTCAGCACGCCGAAACAACTGCGCGCATGCTGGACAGTCTTGGAATAAGAACGGCTTTTCTTACAGGCAATATTAAGGCTGCGGGAAGGACCCAGCTTTTAAAAGCATTAAAAGCCGGCGAAATAGACCTTCTTATTGGTACCCACGCGCTCTTTTCGGCACAGGTTGTATATAAAGATCTTCAGCTTGCAGTAATTGATGAACAGCACCGCTTTGGCGTTTTACAAAGACAAGCAATTATTGCAAAGGGACGCACATCAGAAGAAAACGGAATGACTTCTGAACCGCATTTATTAATGATGAGTGCAACTCCTATTCCTCAAACCCTTGCACTTACAATGTTTGGAGACCTGGATGTTTCTGTAATAAAAACCCTTCCATCCGGACGAAAACCAATTCAAACTTATCTGGTAAAAGAAGGAAATGAAAAAAATGCCTACGAAGCTGTGCGTAAAGAGCTTGCAAATGGGCATCAGGCATATTTTGTTTATCCTGCAATTCAAGCCGAAAGTGATTTAAAATCTGCAGAAAGAAACTTTGAACAGCTTTCTCATACAGTTTTTCCGGAATACAAATGCGCTCTTGTTCACAGTAAAATCGATGAAGATGAACAATCTGCATCTCTCCGCGACTTTCATGACGGCAAGCTTCAGATTCTTGTTGCAACCACAGTTATAGAGGTTGGAGTAGATGTTCCTAACGCAACCTGCATGGTAATTGAACAGGCAGACCGCTTTGGAATGGCACAGCTTCATCAGCTACGTGGACGGGTTGGACGAGGAAGCGCACAATCGTACTGCTTTCTTATTTACAACAAGAATCTTAGCGAAACAGGAATTGAACGCATGAAGGCTTTGCGCCAGAGCACCGATGGCTTTTATATTGCAGAACAGGATTTAAAAACACGAGGCCCGGGCGAATTACAGGGAACTGCCCAGGCCGGAGAGCTTGCGCTCGGAATTGCAGATATTTCACGCGACAGGGACTTGCTTTTGCAGGCCCGCACTGACGCTTTTTCGGCTTATGCTGCCAGATAACCTTCCAGTCTCTTGATTCTTGCAGGATTCTGAAGACGGAAGATTGCCTTCTTTTCTATCTGACGAACACGCTCTTTTGTAAGATTACATTCTTTACCAATTTCCTGGAGTGACATTGGCTTATAACCGTTGAGTCCATAGCGCAGACGAATAACCTTTGCTTCATTTGGTTTGAGTGTATTCAAAAGCTTATCCATATCAGTTTTGAGTGCTGACTCAACAGTAACTTCTTCTGGGCGTGAATAAGTTTCATCTTCAAAATAATCTCCAACTACAGAGTTGTCGTTTTCGGAAGCAGAAACCTTTGCATCAAGCGAAACAATTCCATTGTTGATTGCAAGAAGATCTCTTACCTTTGATTCAGACATATTGAGCATTTGAGAAATCTGCTCTACTTCTTCTGATTCAGAAAGTGTTCCGTTAATGAGGTTGCTTGCATATTCAATGCGAACCAGTTCATTAGCACGGTTAAGTGGCAGACGAATTGCCCGGCTTTTTTCGCTTACAGCCTTGAGAATAGCCTGATTAATCCACCATACTGCATATGAAATAAAGTGATAGCCGCGTGAAGGCTCAAATTTTTCGATTGCATTTATAAGGCCAATGTTTCCTTCGCTGATGAGGTCGGTCAAATCAAGTCCATGGTTCTGATATTTTTTGGCAACTCTTACAACAAAACGAAGGTTGGCTGTAATCATCTTATCTCTGGCAGCCTTGTCACCCTTCTTTGCCTTTTCAGAAAGAGCAATTTCTTCTTCGCGGGTCAATAATGGAACCTTATTGATTTCCTTAAGATACATTGTCAGAACATCATCATTTTTCATGTTTTGCGCCTCCATCTACCAATATATAGCAAGTATTGTGCCAAGTGCCTGAAAATGATGAAAACTAATTAAATTCAATAAAAAAAAGCGGAAAAAGCCATGTTTTTAAGGTCATTTTTCCGCTATCTGCTATTTTAGTGTGTCAAATTTACACAGTCGGGTTTTGTAGGGCCGAATCCGTGTTATTTTGACCCGCTTTTTTGTTTTTCTTTTGTTTTATACACATTATGCCACATAAAATAAAGTAATAAACTGCTAAAAGAGCAAGAACTACAAAGGTAGAAGCTGTTGATTTAGGCGCCATACTTATAAGAATGAGCATTGGAGCACCAAAAGCAATTGCTACACCACTACCAGAAACAAGGTTATTTGCAGCAGGGGTCTTAAAGTCAGGATCAATTTCGCGCACAAGAAGAATACCTGAGCTTATAGTTCCCGTCATCATACCAAACATAGAAAGGAAGCCCTCTTCTTCGTAGCCCTTGTAAATACGTTTGCAGAAGAACTTGAGATGCAGGAAAGTTGCAACTCCGCCAAGAATACATGTAATTGCAAAAGGAAACCAAAGCCCATGAAGATCTTCAAAGTCAATGGAAGCAATACCGCAGATAATCATAACATCAAAGAAAAGTCCGGAAATGCGGCTCAACAAATAGTTGTTCTGATACTGCATTCTCATAATTCTGATTTTGCGGAAGCGTGAAAGAACCTTTTGTGTAAGAACAGCAAACAGGGAACCAAAAATAAAATTAAAGCCCCAGAAAATTGGTGAAAGAGCATTTGCCACTCCCGGCGCAAATTTTGCAAGCAGCGAAGTAACTCCCCACAGAACAAAGAATGTAAAAACATAAACAAGAACGATCAAGGCAACCTGAATAGAAAGGCGGTCTATTGACTGCGAAATAGGCATTTCTCCTTCATCCTGGAAGGTGTCTACTGTAACAGAACCCGAAAGCTCTTCTACAGTTTTGCGTTCAATTTTTCCGCGACGGGCCTGAACATTCAGATAAATTACACCGATTATACATGCTACTAAAAAGCCTGTTGCAGCAATTGCAAGTGCGTAGGATTTTCCGCCGGCAAAACCAAGAGCTTCGTAGCTTGAACCGATATTGTTTGCCTGACCCGGTCCCTGGCCAAAGCCCATTGGAAGAAGAATGCCTGCGGCCTTAAACAGCTCTGGTTTAATGGTATAGGCAAGCCCAAGGGAAATAAGGAGACCAACAACACCCTGAATCATATAGGAGCTTACAATCATGGCGCCGCTGTTTACTGCTGTACGAACCCCGCCTCCCTGCGAAAAATCGCTTTTTGTAACACGCAGCGACATTGCAATAAAACCAAGCGCAATTCCGTGATACGTAAGCGCATCAAGAAGGCCGGCATTTATTTCCAGAAGACCCGTATATTTAAATCCAAGCAGGAGAAACCCGGCCAGAACACTGGTTGGCATGAGCGTCTTTTTTACAAAAGGCACCTTAAGCCTTAAGATATTTGAAACAAGCACAAGCAGCGCAATTATTCCTAATTGTACTACAGGACTCCACAAAGCAATGTTTTCTGCAGAATAGTTCATTTTTTACTCCTTTGGGCCCTTCGACAGGCTCAGGGACCGCCTGATTTTCCATATAGATATATATTTCCGCACGTTTAACGGGGATTTTTTTTCTATTGGTTTTATTTCGTAATGAGTACCCGCACTGTCACTGAATACAAATCCGTTACGGCTGTAAACAGACATATCGGGAATATCATTTATACAAAGAGAAAGCGGCTGACCATTTACAGGAGTAAATTCAAACCTGTTTTTGTACAGTGACATTCTGCCGCTTCCAAGATTTTTTTCATTATGCTCAGAATCTACAGTTTTTAAGCAAACATCAGAATCTGTAAAGAATGGAGCTGCTTCTTCGCGATCTGCGGCAGCAAGTTTTTTAAGATATTCTTCCTGTAAATCTTCCCATTCCTTAGGATTGGAAACCCCAAAAGCCGGATCAAAGTTTCCATATACATCAAACTCAGTTTCATTTCCACAGGAAGTACACAAAACCTTATTGCCTTTAGAAGTAATTTTTCCAAGGGTGCGGCAGCGCGGGCAGACACAATAGGCACATTCAATTCCAAGTGCACGATTTTTACCCTTGTAGGCAACCGGGTTTATGGCCTGCCGCTCGTAGGCATCTTCTGTAATATCGTTTACAACCGCCTGCGTTACTTCTTCAACCGACATTGCTGCAAGCTTGTCCGGACTATAAATATTTACTATCTGGCCATAAGCTTTTCCACGCCTGATACCAAAACCCCAGCGTGGATTTGTAAGATATCCGCCCTCTAAACGGTAAGTTACCAGAGATGCCCCGCAAATCTTTGCAAGCTTGCCCGTTGCTTCTGAAATTGGAAAGTTCCTTCCGTCAAAGGAACGGTTTCCTTCGGCAAAAAGACAGACATTGTAGCCATTACGCAGCTTACGGATAATTTTCATAACAGTAAGGGTGTCAGAAGAGCCTTTTATTTTGGCAATCGGTTCAAAAGACCAGCGCAAAAGCTTAGAAACCCAGCCTTTTCGGTAAACATGCTCACTTGCAACATAATACATCTGCTTTTTAAAGCTCATTCCAACAAGAACGCAATCTAATTCGGTAGTATGATTAGAAATAACAAGATACGGACCGTCTATTTTAGGCGCAATTTTACATTTATAGGAATAAATAAGCTTAAAAAAAGGAGCTGTACAATACCAGAAAAAATTCCAGACCCGCTGATGCCGTCTGTGCGCTGCTTTTTCTTCTTTTTCAGCCTTTACTTTTTGGTTCATGGATAAATTATAACATGGAAACCCCATAATAGATATAAATAAATGTTTTTAAAATGCAAATAAAATTGGGATATGCTCTTTTTTCTTCAATAATTGCTACACTTAACAAAAAATGATAATATAGAAAAACATTTTCATTATTAAGAGGTGTACTATGGTACCAGTTTTAATTAAAGAACTACTTTCTTCGGCTCCGGATGGTCGAAAAGTAACAGTTTGTGGTTGGGTTCGCTCAGTTCGCGACTCAAAAGGTCTTGTTTTTATTCAGGTAAACGATGGAAGCTGCTTTGCAAATATTCAGCTCACTTTTGACCGCAATAATCCTTCTAATAATGCAAATGTAAATCAGATTGAAGAAGAACTCAAAAAGCTCAACACTGGAGCAAGCCTTCGTGCCGAAGGAATTCTTATTGAATCTCCTGCAAGCGGACAGGCTGTAGAAGTTACTCTTGAAAACCTTAAATGTCTTGGAACCGCAGATCCAGATACTTATCCTCTGCAAAAGAACAAGATGTCCATGGAATATCTTCGTGATGTAGCTCATTTGCATGCACGCACAAACACTTTTGGTGCAGTTTACCGCGTTCGTAACCAGATGGCATATGCAGTTCATAGTTTTTTCCAGGAGCGTGGATTCCAATATATTAACGCACCGGAAATTACCTGTTCTGACTGCGAAGGGGCTGGAGAAATGTTCCAGGTAACAACCCTTAGCATGGAAAAAATTGCAGAAATGGGTGTAAAGGCCGGAGCCGGCGGAATGAAACCGGAAGACGCCTGGAAAATTGTTGACTACAAAAAGGACTTTTTTGGAAAGAAGGCCAGTCTCACTGTAAGCGGTCAGCTTGAAGCAGAAACTTTGGCAACAGCTTTGAGCCGAGTTTATACATTCGGACCAACCTTCCGTGCAGAAAATTCAAACACTCCTCGTCACCTGGCAGAATTCTGGATGATTGAACCTGAGATGGCTTTCTTTGATCTTGATGACGACATGGATATTCAGGAAGACTTTGTAAAATATCTTTTGAACTGGGCTTTGTCAAAGTGCCGCGAAGACCTTGAATTCTTTGACAAGAGAATCCAGCCGGGACTTATTGAAAGTCTTACAAAGGTTGCAAATGCAAAGTTTACCCGCATAAGCTATACACAGGCAATTGAAGATTTGGAAAAGGCAGCAGCAAACGGTGCCAAATTTGAATTCAAGCCTTTCTGGGGCTGTGATATTGCTACAGAACACGAACGCTATCTTACAGAACAGATTTACAATGGTCCTGTAATGGTATTCAACTATCCAAAAGAAATTAAGTCTTTCTATATGAAGCAGAATGAGGATGGAAAAACTGTAAAGGCTGTAGACGTACTTGTTCCTGGAATCGGCGAACTTATTGGTGGTTCAGAGCGTGAAGAAGATTACGACAAACTGCTGGCAGAAATAAACCGCCGCGGAATGGACGAAAGCATTTACGACTGGTACCTGGACCTGCGTAAATTTGGTACAGTTCCTCATTCAGGTTTTGGTCTTGGATTCGAACGCCTTATGCGCTACGTTACCGGTATGGAAAATATCCGCGATGTTATTCCATATCCAAGAGCTCCAAAACTGGCTGACTTTTAACAGATTGTCGGGTCAAGCCCGACAATGACATGGGGGCCACGTGAAAAACAAAAGCGCACCCAAGATTATGATTAAACTCAAACGCTCCCAACGGCTCACAAAGCTTGGGCAGATAGTTTATCTTACCTGCTCCAACTTTGGGGGCAACGATTTATGGCAGAGTGCTTCGGCTTGTTCCTTTGGTTTTATTTTTTCTTTTGTTCCTCTGGCTCTGATTATTTTTACAATTCTTGTTGGAATAATCAGAGTCTCACCGGGCATTCTTGAATATGTAAATGCTCTTGGCGCAGAGCTTGAATCTATTGTAGATATCAAACCTTTTATAAACAACATCATGAACAAACGCAACTTTCATGTTGTAGATATTTTTCTTGGTATCTGGATTATCTGGATGGCAAGAAAGCTTTTTCAGTCAATTATTCTTGCAATGAATAAAATCTTTAAATTTCAGAGAAAACGACGCGGTATTTTTAATCAGGCGCTCATGTTTCTTTCTGAATTCATTCTTATAATTATAATTACATCAATTATCATTTTCCTGTTTGGTTTTAATAAGTTAGTTTCTCCTAACATTTCAGAACAACTTCGTGCATTTCTTCCTTCGATTGTAAATCAGAATTCTCACACTATTATTACAATTGCAATGTACTTTGTTAGTTTCATTTCTACCTTTTTTGTTTATCGTGTTGTATCTGGGACAAAGCCTCCTGTCTGGCTCTGTTTTATTTACGGCCTGCTGGATTCCCTTTCTTTTTATTTGATTTCCTTGTGGGTTTCAAAATTCATGAACCTTTCAAACTACAACATTGTCTATGGCACAATCAGTACAATCATTATTCTGATGATGAAGGTTTACTTTTTCTTTGTAAGCTTTTTGTTCTTTGCCCAGATGATTTATGTAACCCAGTATTTTGAACTGCTGCTTAAATGCGAAGTATATCTTTTGCCGGATAGTGAACATCGCGGCTGGATGGTACAGCTTCGCCGCATGCTTTTTATAAATCCTGCAGCACTCAAAACAACAACAAACACAAAAGCTGTAAATCAAGGTGATGTCATTTTTAATGCAGACGACAAAGCAGATTCTGTCTATTACATCAGAACAGGTACAATTACCGAACAGTTTGAAAACGGAGAAACTCAGGTTTTTGAAAAAGGCTCTTTTGTAGGAGACACTCTCTGTCTTCTGGACGAACGTTTTCGTGGAACAGGCGTTGCATCAACAGACTGCAAACTCATTATTTTTACTGCAGCAGAATTTAAAGAGCTCATGAAAAAATCCCCTAAAGCTGCATCAAAGGCTCTCTCCAAACTTGCAGAAATCTAAAACACTAATCCTGCCCGAGCATTTTATACAATAATGTATAAAGTTTTTTTGCCTCTTCGTTCGTAAGACCTTTTCCACAATCAGATTTTGCTGCAACAAGAGCAAGCGGGATATCCTTACATTTTTCTTTAAGGTCTTCTCCTTTTTGGGTAATTGTAATATTTGTTACACGTTCATCGTCTTTTGAACGCTTACGAATTACATATCCGTCTTTTTCAAGATGTTTAAGAAGCGGTGTGAGTGTGCCGGCATCAAGGTGAAGAATACTTCCAAGCTGGCCGGCTGTAACACTCTGTTTTTCCCACAACACCATAAATACAATATACTGTGTGTAAGTGAGTCCTAACGGCTTTAGATAAGGTGTATATTCAGCAACAATCTTTCGCGCACACGCATAAAGAGGAAAGCAAATCTGATTCTGTAACAAAAGCTGTTCATACTGCTGGGCCATATACACTCCTTATCTAAAATAATATTCAAACTACAAAAGACTTGCAACACATTCGGCAACGTCGGCCATTTTTGCAGTAGGCTCGAATCTGGCAACAACATTACCCTTTCTGTCAATTACAAACTTTGTAAAGTTCCATTTGATATCAGGATTAGTTTTGTAGTTCTTATCAATTCCTTTGAGCATAACGCTCATTGCAAGAGCAGCAGGACCTTTTCCAAAACCTTCAAAGCCCTTCTGATCTTTTAAGTAGCGGAACAAAGGAAGTTCATTTGGACCATTAACATCAGCCTTTTTCATCTGAGGAAACTTTGTGTTGTATTTAAGGGTACAGAACTCATGAATTTCTTCATCGGTTCCCGGAGTCTGCCCTGCAAACTGATTGCATGGAACATCGACAACTTCAAATCCCTGGTCATGATATTTTTCGTA
>JAILBH010000038.1 GCA_024681195.1 Treponema sp. | reverse complement strand
TGTTTCTGAAAAAATGCGTTCACAGATCCGCGGATTAAACCAGGCCAGCAAAAACATCGAAAATGGTGTTTCATTTATTCAGACAACAGAAGGATATCTTCAGGAAACAACAGATATTCTTCAGCGCGTACGCGAATTAGCCGTACAGTCTTCTAACGGTATCTACAGCGATGAAGATCGTATGCAGATTCAGGTAGAAGTTTCACAGCTCGTTGCTGAAGTAGACCGCATTGCAAGTGTGGCTCAGTTCAACGGTATGAATATGCTTACTGGACGTTTTGCCGAAGCTGGAGGAAGCATTATGCAGTTCCAGGTTGGTGCAAATATAGGCCAGAACACCAGAGTATTCATCGGTACAATGACAGCCCAGGCTCTTGGCCTCAAGGGTGCTCAGGGTGGCGATGAACAGATTGCTATTTCAACTCCTGATCAGGCTAACATGGTATTGGGCACTGTTGATGAAGCTTTGAAAGTTGTCAACAAACAGCGCGCTGACCTTGGTGCTTATCAGAACAGATTCGAAATGGCTGCTAAAGGTGTAAATGTTGCTGCTGAAAACACCCAGGCTTCTGAGTCTCGTATCCGTGATACAGATATGGCTTCAGAGATGGTTGAATTCACAAAGAACCAGATTCTCACACAAGCTGGTACCGCAATGCTTGCACAGGCAAACTCACAGTCACAGACTGTACTTGCACTTTTGCAGTAGTTTCTAACGTCAAAGAAATAACTGGATGTCATTTTTTTGACGTTAAGCTTATAATTGGAAGGGGTGCGCCCCCCTTCCGGTTATATTTTTTTTCAAGGATGAAACAAATCTGTAACAGGATTTGTGTAATACAAGGAGGAGAGCCATGAATACAATAAGCTCAAATGCTATGGTTCATACGGCAATGGATGGCCAGTCTCTCTATTCGTCTGCTGTTTCAATGCAGAACACTGTTGCAAAACAGTCGATGGAACTTATGACTCCAACTGGAGCACAGGTTGCACAGAACATTGAACAGAATCTTGCAGAAATTAAGGAAGATTCACAGCAGCTTCAGAAAATGTACGAAATGGTTGACGGAAGAAAACTTCAGTTCAACGTAAACAAAGAGCTTGGTACTGTTGTCGTACGTGTAGTAGATTCCAATACCAATCAGGTATTAAAGGAGATTCCATCGGAAGACATACAGAAATTAAAGCTCAGACTTCGCAAGGCTATTGGCAACTTGTTTGACGAAAAGGTCTAGCATCTGGTTTTAAAAAAGTATTTTTCTGATTATTAGATTATGGCCGGATTAAGTATACCAGGCGTCACAGATACCTATAATACAAATGATACGGTAGAAAAACTTATGCAAATCGAGCGGATTCCGCTAACAAGGGAGCAGAATCAGCTCGATGAGTATAAGTCACAACAGACAGCCTGGAGAGAAGTAAATACACAACTAACCTCTCTGCGTGACAGCACAAAAACACTTTATTCATACGAAAATCCTTTTAACAATAAATTAACAACCTCAACTCAGGAAGCAGCAATTACGGCAACAGCAAACCGTGGTGCTGAGCTTCAGTCTTTTAAAGTAGATGTAATTCAGCCTGCAACCGCAGACCGTTTTCTTACAGAAGAGTTAGACTCCTCTTACAAGGTTCCTTCCGGAGTTTATACTTACAAGGTTGGCGAAAAACAGCTTACCATTAACTGGAAAGGCGGAAGCCTAAAAGAGTTCTCTGATGCCATTAATAAGAGAAGTAACGGCATTGTAAAGTCTATGCTGGTTGGTGCCAGCGCAGGTAAGAAAACTCTTTTGATTGAAGCAATCCCAACGGGTAAAGAAAACAAACTTATTTTTGAAGGCGCTGCAAAAGATTTTGCTATTGAAAGCGGAATGATTTCTCCTGTAAAAAGCAGTTCCTCTTCTTTTGGAGCAAAAGCTTCAGAAATTAAACAGGTAACATACAAAGAAAATGATAAACAAAATCGTATGCCCGAAATTTCTACAACAAGAACTTCAGTTACAGATGGAAAAGTAACTGTTCAGCCAAGAGGCGGCTACGAGGTTTCTATTCCAGATTCGGTAAAGAATAATCAGAACATGCATTTGAGCTTTACCGTAAAAGCAACAAGTCTTGAAGACATTACTCAAGTTTTGAATAACACTGCCGCAGAGCCGGAAATCCCAGATGGTTTTTATGCTGAATTTGGCGGCATTTCCATAAAGAACGCAACCTCAGATACCCTGCTTCCAAAATCAACAGCAAAACCGGAGCCTGTAGATCCTGTTTCTACAAAAAATGTTTTTTATGCTGTATTCTCTGATGGGACTGAGCGGGTTATTTCTACACCGGATCTTTTTTCGGAAAATGAAATAAGCATTGATTTGAGTGTTTCGGAATATAAGGGCATTCAGTCTATTGCTGTACGAAACGCAAATACAGCTTATTCGCTCGAGGTTTCGGAGTTTACTGCTTATGATTCGGCTGCAAACCTTGGTTATGCGCCAAATCATGCTATTGCAGAAGCAGGAGACGCTATCATCAAATATGAAGGAATTACAATCACCCGCCCTACTAATGATATTGATGATGTAGTTCCAGAAATTACTTTGAACGTCCATGATAAAACAGAAAAGACAGCTACCATTACAGTAAAGATAGATAAAGAAGCTTCTAAGAATGCGCTTATTGAATTTGTTGGGAAATATAATCAGGCAGTTGCAAAAATAAATGTACTTTCACAAAACAAACAGGATATCATAGACGAGCTCGATTATCTTTCTGATGATGAAAAAGAAAAGCTTACAAAACAGCTTGGTATGTTTCAGACAGATTTTTCTCTTTCAAACATTAAAAGCAATATGCAGACAATACTTTCTTCAACCTATGCAACTTCAGAAAGTGCCACAATAAGATCTCTTAATCAGATTGGTATTGCAACAAATGCTACAGGCTTTAGTGGTTCATACTCACAAAGCAGACTCCGCGGTTATCTGGAAATTGATGAAAAAAAGCTGGATGAAGCTTTGGAAAATAATATTGATGATATTAAAAATCTGTTTGGTTTTGATACAGACGGCGACCTTATAATTGATGAAGGTATTGCCTATAAACTGGACAAACAGATTACTGCATATACACAAACCGGCGGAATCCTTGCACTTAAGACTTCTACATTAGATTCAAAAATCAAGAGTTCTCAAACACGCATCACAAAACTCGAAGATCAGATGGATAAAAAAGAAGCTGAGCTCAGACAAAAATACAGCACAATGCAGGGAACATTGAGTAGTCTCGAAAACCAGCAGACATCTATTGATAACTTTACAAAACAGCAGAACAGACAGAATCAATAAGGGAGGAAATTGATGATCAGTTTTTATATAAATGGTGAACAGATTGAAGTCCAGCTTGAAGGAGAAAAAACAATAGGTGATGTTCTTAAATCTTTTGAGCTCACCTGTGAAGAAAATAGCGCAGCAGTAATTGGAATTACAGTTGACGGAGAAACAGTAACTGCCGAAACTTTTGATGACAAAGCAGGACAACCGCTTGGAAATGATACTAAATTTGAATTTTCTGTTGTAACAAAAGATTCAATCAAGCAATCCTTTTCTGCCCTATCTCAGCTTTTTTCTGAGCTTTCTTCAAAAATGGAAGAAGTTCCGGTCGCACTCCAAAGCGGAAAAAACAAAGAAGTTTCAGAATCTATTAAAAAAGTTGCCGACAGCATTGATCAGTTCTGTCATATAGCAGCCCTTGCAACCCTTTTCCCACAAGATTTTAAGGAAACCAAAATTGACGGAAAACAGTTTACAGAATTTTTTAATGACTTTTCGCCGGTCCTTAAAGATTTTGAAACTGCACTTGAAAACAATGATACAGTTTTAATCGGAGATTTATCTGAATATGAGATTTGTCCAAGATTAAAGGCAATCTCTGAATCCCTTGGTGTTATCTGATGTTATAGGAGACTAACCGCTTATGAAATCTGCTTCATTCTTTCAAATTGGTTCCTCGCCTCTAAGTGCACGTGCCAGTTTTCCTATTGGATTTTTTATTCTTGGTGTTGTAATTGTTGCTGCAATAGTTTGTGGAGTCTGGATGCTTACCAAAAAGCTTCTTGATTACAAAAAATCAGATGCCTATATAAAAAAACAGCTCGAAAGAATGACAACCTTTAAGGATGTTAAAAAATTTTCTGAAGATAACAGACTTACACCTGCAATGTCCAATGTTCTTTGGAATATGTGTAAGAGCCTTAAGGTTCCAAACATCAATTATCTTATAAAAGAACCCGAGACACTGGAAAAACTTTTTAGAGATTATTATTTCATTTTTAAAAACAGCGGAGCAACCCCACAAGATATTGATACCTTATTTAATCTTACTTTTACTGTCGAAAAAATTTCGGCTGCTACAAAAAACCTTTTGTCTTCTAAGCAGCTTCCTCTGGAATCAGTAGTATTTTATCTTACTCATGAAAGCGAACAATTTCCACTTTATGTAAAGATTAATAACAATGATTTTGTTGGACTTGAAGTTCCAAAGTTTATGGTAAACAATCCTAACTTAAAACCACCTTTACTTGAACGCCTTCGCTTTATTACAAAGGCACAAAACGGAATGACTTATCATTTTACTTCACGTGCAATAAGATATCAGACAAATCCTGATGGTCAGATTTTATTGATTATTGCTCATTCAGAAGATTTCTTAAATCAGGCTCACCGAAACTCAAAACGTGAATCAATTGATGCCGAATGTATTTTATCTCCTGTACGTCTTGCAAGAACGGAAGAAAAATCTAAGAAAAGCATTAAAAATAACCAGGATGAATTTGTTATTGCTCAAAAAGAATATCCGGGAAAAGTTACCAATATTTCTTCGGGAGGCTGCTGTATTAAAACAAATCTTCCTATCAAAGAAAAACAGTATCTTTCTGTAAGATTTCCAACCCTGGAAATTCACGAGCATGTTATAGGCATTATAAGACGAACACGAAAACTGTTAGATGAATCTTACAATCTTCATATTCAGTTCCTTGATATAACTGTTGAATCAAAGAATAAAATAAATGCCTATGCATTTAAATACGAAATCTAAAAATTCCCAGCATTAAAAAAAGGTATTGCGTACACAAGTTTTTTTCATTATTCTATTAATTGGCAGATTAATATGAGAGTTGTTGAACTACAGAATCTGGTACGAGAGGATGTCCAGATATTTTACATCAGAAAATACGTCGCTACCGCTGTACTTGATTTGAATTCTCGAACGGTTAATGTTGATATAGAGTTTTCTATTGAAATGAATTCTCTTGGTATTAAAGAGTTTTCTTTATCAATTAAGACACAAATTGATTATCCTCTTATTCCAGTAAGAAAATCGATTCTTGATTATTTAACAAACCTTGAAGTAGAAGGCAAATTACCTTGCTAACCTTTACCACAAAATCAGAACAGGAAACAATTAACCTCGGTGAAAAAATCGGCCGTCTTCTTAAAAAAGGAGATATTCTTGCCATGCAGGGAACTTTAGCCGCCGGTAAAACTACAATCACAAAAGGAATTGCAAAAGGTCTTGAGATAACAGATACAATTACAAGTCCAACCTTCTGCCTTATAAGTGAATATTACGGAAGACTTCCGCTTTATCATATGGATGTTTATCGCCTTGATGGACGAGAAGATTTTATTAATCTTGGAACCGATGATATGCTTTATGGTGACGGTGTTAGTATTATTGAATGGAGCGAAAAGATTATGGACGAGCTTCCCTCTTCTACAATTATAATTAAACTTACTCCGCAGGATGATGGTTCCCGGCTTATAGAAATAGAAAACTGGAAGAATGGTGAAATAAAATGAAAGCTCTTGTAATTGACTGCGCCTGTTCAAGAATGACGGTTGCAGCAAAAAATGAAGATAAAACTTTTACCGCAATTTATGATATTGGAATGAGACAATCAGAAACTCTTGTTCCTGCAATGGACTATGTTCTGGAAAGATGTTCACTTGCAAAAAATGAACTTGATTATACTGCACTCACAATCGGACCTGGAAGTTTTACAGGATTAAGACTTGGCATTTCGGCTCTTAAAGCAATTGAATGTGCATTTGGAAAGCCTGTTTATGGAATTTCTTCTTTAGAAACGTATGCATTTCCTTTTTTGGAATCTGAGTTTCCAACAGTCAGCTGCATTGATGCAAACAAAGATAGATTTTTTGCCGGAATATACAAAGCAGGCATTGCTGTTTTAGAAGACGGAGATTACGATATTCCATTTATTATTGAACAGCTTAAAGCTATAGAAAAAATCAATGTTTCAGGTATGAAGGCCGACGTTGATAAGCTCATAAACCTTTTGCAGAAAAACGGCTGCAATACTGTTTTTAATAAGCTTGCAGTTTCGGCAGTTACAACAGATTCTCTTTTTGCCCTTGCAGAAAAAAAATTAACCGCCGGATTCCAGCCATTACAGGAATACGACGGTCCAATTTATTTAAGGGCAAGCGAAGCAGAAATTAAATTAGCTACTTCTTAAGCAACTTTGACAAAGCGCTTACAGCATCGCGCGCAACATTGTTTTCATTCTGAGGTGCAACAGCAGCTTTATTTTCTTTCTGAATTGCATCAAAAACTTCCTGTCGGAAAACCTTTACACTTTTAGGCGCTTCAACTCCAATCTTTACCTGATCTCCGTGAACATCAATCAGAGTAATTGTGATATCATCGCCTATCTTTATTTTTTCATCTATTTTTCGCGAAAGAATAAGCATTAGTTGTCTCCTTTCGCATTTAATGCATCAACAATATTTACTTTAGTTGTCCAGCGGTTGTCGTTTAATATTACCTGCATACACTGCCTGTTCTGTTTGTTTATAACAAGCGGTCCCTGAAAATTGGCAGTAATTGCAGAACCATCATTTGGAACTGTAACTATTGTCATTATGATTATATCTTCTGGTTTTTTAATACCGATTTTTGCAAGTGTTACATCATCAATATCTGTTTCATAATCAGAAGAGATTAAGAACGGATCTACAATCAAAAAAGCAAGATTCATATCTTCCATTGATTGAAGCCACAAAAAAGGCTCATAATCAGAATCACAAAGAGCAAATTTTGTGTACTTTTCAAATCCGAACAACCCCTCAGGAATTGTAAGAAGATTGCTTTCCGGTATTTCAATTCTTCCTTTGGCTTTTGTCATCACTTCCATTTTGTTTACTTCCTTTTATCCTTATTTCATGTAATTTAATAATGTTGAGCTATACATTTTTCCGGCCTGACTTAAGGTTGCCTGATTTGTATAATCCAGCATTTTGAGGTTTGTGATTGCCTCTGTATAATCCAGGTCTCCTTCACGTGAAATCTGCTGTGTTACATCAAGTGCTAACTTTGAGCTTCTTGTTGCATTCAACTGAGCTCTTTCATATTCACTGCCAGATTTTGCAAGACGTGTTACAAGACTGTTTATTCCAAGATCCAAAGTTCCTAAAACTCTTCCACCAATTGATTCCTGGTCGCCACTTAAAAGTGCATTACGGAATGCAATAACAGCATCAAACATTGAGCCGCCTGCTACCCTAACTCCATCACCAAGATTATATGGAGGGCGCTGACTGGAATCCTTAATTATACCAAGTTCATTTAATGCAGAACCTTCTACGTCCTGCAGCCAGAGCTGGCGTGCATCTGTTGTTTCAAGATTCAAAGCATTACGAATAGGATCAAGACTTGCCTTTACAGCTGCATCACTCTTATTGATTTTATTAATTACAGTATAGATATTATCTCCTTCTGTAATTTTAATTTCTGCACCATCAATAGAAATGATTGAATCGCTGTTTGCCTGCCAGGTAGAAGCATCTCTGGCACCAAATACCTGCTGATTTTCGGCCCAGAAGGTTTTGTCTCCGGCATTATCATTAACAAGATATTTATTTTCGTCAATTTCTACCTGATTAACATCAATATTTCCGTTGTAGCGAACATTCTGAATAAGAGGAATTCCAGAACCTTCTACGTTTCCCATTTCAATATCAAAAGCAGCAGCCTTGGTATTTGTTCCGGCAAAAATTGATTTACCATCTGAATCTATAGCATTTGCATTCTGAACAAGAGCTTTTAAAAGTTCATCAACTTCGGTTGCCATGTTTTTCATATCATCGGGGTTATAAATACCATTGGCACCTGTAACAGCAAGCTCTCTTACACGCTGCATAATTTCAAGGGAATTTTGCATATAACCTTCGCGTACTGCAAATTCATCAGAAAGAGTAAGTGCATTTTTTTCAAAGTTTTTTACGCGTCCAAGATATGACTGATAGCGTACCAGGTGTCCTGCAGCAATTGGATCATCACGCAGGTTGAGCAGCTTTTGCTGGCTTGCTATCTGATTATTGGCACGATTAAGCTTTGACTCCTGAAGCCTGAGTGCGCTCTGTGTATTCATATTGTTCATGTTACTTGAAATTCTATGCATATTTTTTCTCCTCTGTCTTATCCTTTAGCTTAAACTCCCAGCCTGTTAATAATCGTATCAATCAGGTTGTCCCACACGGTAATAAACTTTGCTGCAGCATTATAACCGTGCTGGAACTTCATTATTTCTGCAAGTTCTTCATCAATATTTACACCGCTGATTGACTCGCGCATATTTCTAAGGTCATCCATAATGGCTGCCTGGCTCAAATGATTGTTTTCGGCCTGTTCACCTTTAAGACCAACGTTTGTTACGCTGTCTGCAAAAAAGTCATCAAAGGTACGCATTGAACCAACCATTACAGGAGTGTTTCTAATAGCTGCAATTTCTACTGCGGCACGTCCGTCTCCTGCAAATACGTCTCCGCTTGGGCTAAGGTATCCTGCAGCAACATTCTGAACATCATTCTGGATTGCAGAATTGATTGTTATATATGCAGAAGGATTATAAACAGGAGCAACTCCAAATTGAGTTCCTGCAGCCAAAGTATTTACTGCATCGGCCTGAGCAAAGTCATAAGCATTACCAGCGCCGGTTCCTCCAAGAATTCCTGAATAAGAAGCAAGGAAGAAGCCGGAATCTTCTACATGGCGGATTACAAAATCCGGATTGCTTGACTCTACAGCTGTAGTTGCCTTAAGAACAAGATGATTATTGCGGTCCAGGTAAGCCTTAACTTCGCTGTTTGAATCATTTATACGGTTGATTACAGTTTCTACTGTATCTGTATGATAATAAGGAATCTCAACAGTACCGGTTGTACTTGCAAGAGTCATAACTCCTTCTATTCCAACCTGCTGTTCCTTATCAAGTTCGTTAGTTCCTGTAAAGCGGAATACATATGATGTATCAAGTTCACCGTCTCCGTTACGATCAAAGTTTCCGTTTGCATTTTCTACAAATGGACGCTGAACAAAAAAGTCAAGGCCGGTAACATGATTTGCACCAACGGCATTACGGTGAACATCATTTACAAGGTCTGCAAAGTTCATTGTCATTGTGTTCAACTGCTGAATTTCGTTACGGATATCTACATCGCGAAGTTCTACAAGAGCTCCAAGTTTACCGCCGCTAAAGAATGCATCGTTTCCGGTATCTTTCCATATAAGTTTGTTGTAGCCGCTGTCATCATCACGAAGCTGAAAGCCAATTTCACGTGCAATTCCGCCCTGAACAAGAACACGTCCATCAACATGAACTTCAAATTCATCAGGATCACGGTGATCAATTGTTACATTTACAAGCTGACTGAGTTTATCTACGAGTAAGTCACGGCGGTCCAGCAAATCGTTAGGACTGTCACCTACTCCCTTTGATTCAACAATGCTTGCATTAATGGCTGCAATCTGACGTGCAAGGTCATTTACCTGCTTAACAGTTGCTTCTATATCGCCGTCTACAAGATCACTAACTCCTTTAAGGCTTTCCCATCTTTGATTAATTGATTCTGTAAGAGTCTGACCACGGGTAACAACTGCCTGGCGTGCTGCCTGACTTTCTGGATTTACCGACAGTTCCTGCCAGCTTTCCCAGAATTTATCCATATTAAAACGAACGCTGATATCATCCGGTTCGTTATAAATCTGTTCGAGCATTGTGTAATAGTCGGATCTGGTCTGCCAGTAGGTTTCCTGGTTTGCCTGTGCAACAATTCGTTTATCCAAAAGCTCGTCGCGAACACGGGTAATGCTTTGAACATCAACACCCTGTCCAATCTGACCTGGACGTTCTGCTCGGGTCATATCCGGCCTGTAGAGTGGATCAAACTCCTTAATCTGAACTCTCTGGCGTGAATAACCTTCTGTATTCGCGTTAGAAATGTTGTGACCTGCAGTTGTAATGGCATCGGTCTGAGCCATAATACTGCGTTTTCCTAATTCAATTCCAGAAAATGTAGATCCCATATCTATTACCTCTTTTTTACCCGATTAAAAGTTCATGTCCAGAACAACGCTTTGTGGCTGTGGCTGAACAATTCTTCCTGATTTTGAATAAACCTTATTTCCTGACTGAGGAAGAGCATCATCAACGACACCCTGAATAAAGTTCTTTGTAATATTTACATATTTGCTTAAAGCCTGATTTTCGATTTTACATTTAAGAAGCTTTGTACGCATATCTCCAAGACGTTCAAAATAAGGCCTTACTTCATCCATTTTCATCATATCCTGCATATCTTCACGTTCTGCATCTGTTTCCAGAAAGTTTGAAGAAATAGTATTAATAGTATTAATAATTCTTGTAAGGCTTTCCCAGTTTTTATCTGTAACAGCCTTACGAAGCTGACCCTGAGACTTCAAAAGATCATCAAGAATCTGTTCTTCCTTTTCCAAAATCTGTTCAAATTCTTTTGCATTCCCTTTCATCACTAATACCTCACAAATTATAGTTATAGGATATCAGTTGTTTATCGGTTTTTAAAAAATTAAGTTTAGGATTATTTTCACGTTTTTTTTAGCCTCGGAAATGAAAATAAATATATATAGAAACAGTATTGAAATAATGTTTTTAATGAAATTGTTTTATGAAAAAATACGGAGTGAATGGTTCTGATTTTGCGTCGCATAGTACGCGAGAAGTTTCTGACTGCTGTAAAGCAGGCAGAAACTTGTCTATAATTTCCTTATCGCGTACTCGGCAGAGCAAAATCAGGTTCTTCACGGGAGTATTTTTTCATCTTCACCAATATATATAAAAAAGCACACCATTGACTCATACTATAATTTTTGATATATTTATTTTCACTTACGGTGCCTATAGTTCAGCGGTAGAGCGCCAGATTGTGGATCTGGTTGTCGTGGGTTCGATCCCCACTAGGCACCCTTTTTTATTTAACGCGCCTGTAGCTCATCTGGATAGAGCTC
>JAILBH010000093.1 GCA_024681195.1 Treponema sp. | reverse complement strand
CTTTACGCCCTTGCAAACGTGGCCTGGGTTTTTGATTGTGATGTTGTATTTTGCACCGCGGAAGAGACGGCTTGCAGTAAAGCCATCCCAGCTTGCAGGAATTGAAGGGTCAATCTTAAGACCGTCAAAGTCTGGCTGAATACCAAGAATGTACTGGCTGATTGCAACCATGTTCCATGCAGCGGTACCTGTAAGCCATGAGTTCTTGCCCTGACCAAAGTTCTTGCCTGTCTGGCCAATATCAGAACCTGCATCCTTACCACCAATCATCTGGCCGTAAACATAAGGCTCTGTTTTGTGCAAATCAGAAGTCTCTTCTGTGTAAGCTGGAGCAATTTCTGAGTAATACTTAAAGGCCTGGTCACCTTCGCCGGCATAAGCTGCTGCACAGATAATCCATGCGTTGTTGTGAGTAAAGATACCAGCGTTCTCTTTGTATCCTCCCGGATATGTTGAGATTTCACCATACTGAATATAGTATTTGCTGAATGCAGGGTTGTTCAAAACAAGACCGTGCTTTGTGTTGAGCATTTCATCAATAGAAGCAAGGGTCTTTTTGTCTGCATCCTGTTCCTTACCAACGTCAGACATAATTGCAAAGCCCTGTGGTTCAATAAAGATTTTTCCTTCTTCGCATTCTTTAGAACCCATTTTCTGACCGTTTGCATCGTAAGCGCGGAGGAACCAGTTGCCGTCCCAGGCAGAAGCCATGATGTTTTTCTTCATCTTGTCAATTTCTTTCTGAGCTTTAGCGGCGTCCTTTTTCTTTCCAAGATGATTTAAGATTCCAACAAAGGCTGGTCCAACATAAGTGAACAAAGCTGCTACGAATACAGATTCAGCAATCTTAGAGTAGCCGCCTTCCTTCTTGAACTTAGGGTTGGTGTATGTCTGGAAGCTTTCTCCCGGTGTGTCAGAGAAGCATGAAAGGTTAATACAGTCGTTCCAGTCTGCGCGCATTGCAAGTGGAAGTCCGTGTGGTCCAAGATTATTTACAATGTGGTAGAAGCTTACGGTAAGGTGATCAAGCATAGATTTTGCTTTTGATACATCGTTGTCGTAAGGAACCTTTTCGTCAAGAATTGACCAGTCGCCTGTTTCTTTGATGTAGCTTGAAACAGAAAGAATCATCCATAATGGGTCATCAGAGAAGTCACCGCCAATGTCTGCATTACCTTTTTTGGTAAGCGGCTGATACTGGTGGTAGCAGCCTCCGTCCGGAAGCTGAGTAGAAGCAATGTCGATTAAGCGTTCACGGGCACGGTCTGGAATCTGGTGAACAAAGCCAAGAATATCCTGGTTTGAATCACGGAAGCCCATACCACGACCAATTCCACTTTCAAAGTAGCTTGCAGAGCGTGAAAGATTAAAGGTAACCATACACTGGTACTGGTTCCAGATGTTTACCATGCGGTTTACCTTGTCTTCCGGTGTATTTACATTCAAAATGCCAAGGAGCTTATCCCAGTAAGCACGGAGTTCCTTCATTCCGGCAGCAAACTTTTCCGGAGTATTGTACTTTTCCATCATGGCAAGAGCCTTTTCTTTGTTGATTGTCTTGCCGTCTGCTTCGAATTTTTTATCCTGTGGCATTTCTACATAGCCAAGAATGAATACCAGAGTTTTGCTTTCGCCTGCTTTAAGGGTAATTTCTTTATAGTGAGAAGCAATTGGAGACCATCCGTCTGCTAAAGAATTACCGCAGGTTCCGGCCTTTACCTGCTGAGGATCGTTAAAGCCGTTGTAAAGACCAATGAATGTGTCGCGGTCTGTGTCGTAACCGTCGATTGTGTCATTTACAGTATAGAATGCAAAATGATTGCGGCGGTCGCGGTATTCTGTTTTATGATAAATTGTTGAGCCTTTGATTTCTACACGGCCTGTAGAAAAGTTTCTCTGGAAGTTTGTACAGTCATCCTGAGCATCCCAAAGACACCATTCTGCAAATGACCAGAACTTAAAGGTTTTGTCTGAACTGCCTTCGTTGGTAAGTACAACCTGCTGAACTTCTCCGTCATAATCCTGTGGAACAAAGAAGGTAACCTGTGCCTTAAGGTCGTTCTTTTTACCGGTAATGATTGTATAACCCATACCGTGGCGGCATTCATAAGAGTCGAGCTCTGTTTTTACTGGAGACCAGCCTGGATTCCAGATTGTACCGTTGTCGTTAATGTAAAAATAACGTCCGCCCATATCAATAGGTACGTTGTTGTAGCGGTAACGTGTAATACGGCGAAGACGAGCGTCTTTATAAAAGCTGTAGCCTCCGGCTGTATTAGAAATTAAAGAGAAAAATCCCTGTGTTCCAAGATAGTTAATCCAAGGATAAGGTGTGCGAGGTGTCTCAATTACATACTCGCGCTTGGCGTCATCAAAGTGTCCAAACTTCATGAGCGGTCTCCTGTTTATATAAAATTATGTTCTCCCATTATAATGCAGAAGTTAGAGATTATCAATAAAAATAGGTGAAATCCCCTAGGGTTACCCGGGGGATTTCACTAAATGAGAAAATTAGATTTTCAGACAGGCTTATTTTACGCTGGTCTGGAATTCTGTAAAATTATATTTGATATTTACAGGAGTCTGGTTTGTATAGGTCTGATAAGTAACAGGACCAATTATACCACATGCACCAGCTTTTCTTGCAGGTTCTTCGATTGTGTAAACCTTTTTGCTGTTAATATTAATGCAGGTTTTTCCATTCTTGTCTGAATAAACAGCAATTGTGTTTTTCTGGTTAGGTTTAATTGCAGTAGAAGTTGTCCATTCTGCTACAATCTGGCTTGAGCCGCTGTATGGTCTATAGGTGAGTAAGAAGCCATCTTCCTGAATAAAGAGTGTATAATAGCTGAATGCATCACCCTGAGAAGTAGTAGTAGCAGAAATGTGGAAAATAAAGCCTGCAGGAATGCCTTCTGGAGAAGGTGTTACAGTAGCCTTAAATCCATATACTTTATTGCTGAGTTTTGTTGTCTGAAAAACATAACTAAAGAATTCGCCTTGACTTGAAAATCCCGGATCTTCGATATTTGCATATTCTTCTGCGTCAATTTTGAATTCATAATCAGGACCGGCACCATTAAAGAACTTTTCAGAGGCAGGATTTCTGATTGATGAATAGTAATCTGTATAACTCTTAGCACTTTCCCAGGTTCCATATAACTTGTCCGGATCGGTTTTACAGCCACTAAGTGTTAAAGAAACAAGATCGGCAGCCATCAACATTGTTGTAAGCTTTAAAAACATTTTCATAAAATCTCCTTTTTTTTGCAAAAATTGCAATTTTTATTATTAATAGTATAAACCCGTTTTAAAACATCTGCAAACTATAATTTTTTGATTATATTTTCTACGGCTTTAAAGTGGTCACTAATCCATTTTTTAAGATAGGCTGCAGATTCTGCCTGGGAACTCAAAGCGGCCTTTCTTGAAGCTTCACAAAGCTCGTCCATGGCACCATTCTGGGCAGTTCCCCATTTGCTGCGGGTAAGTTCATAAACAGCCTGGTAAGAAGCAGA
>JAILBH010000091.1 GCA_024681195.1 Treponema sp. | reverse complement strand
ATGGGGCAATATAAGTATAATATTGGACCAGATTATAATTATTATTATATAACACCCAATACAAATGAACAATATATGGTGGAGCCAATAAAATGGCGCATAGTTACAAAAAATTATAACAATACAGGAAAAGCTTTATTAGTTGCAGAAAACATTTTGATTGCAGGTATGCACAATGCCATAAGTTGGTCACAGTCGGATGTAAGGATATTTTTAACAAATAAATTTTTATACGCAGCCTTTACAGTAAATGCGCAAACATTAATTGCTAATACTGATACAACTTTAAAGGGATATGTTCAAACTATTGACAAGGTTTTTATTTTGAGTAAAGCAGAAATAGAAAATCCTGAATATGGATTTTCAACTACTCAAAGCTTGCTTAGATCAAATACTAATTATGCTGCGAGAAACAATATAACTATTGGGTCAGCCGGCTGCTATGGTTATTCATGGTGGTTACGAGATGTTTGCTCTAGCGCTAGTTCCAATACTAGGTTCTTTTGTATTAAGTCTGGGGTTCTAGATTATGAAATTCAATCAGTTCGAACTGTCGGCGTCGTTCCCGCCATAGTAGTTGATCTCCCGGCTCAATAATTACATACATTGAATTTTCACCCTAAAAAGATTAAAATCAGTGTATGATAACTTCTACAAGAATGAAAGGACTGCACCCTTATGTTCCCGGCGAACAGCCTAAGGACAGGGTGTATATAAAATTAAATGCTAACGAAAATCCGTATGCGCCAAGTCCTGCTGTGATTAAGGCGGTAACAGATTTTATAACAAGTCAGCCTCAAAAGCTGGCCCTTTACCCGGATCCGGATTCTAACGAGCTGCATGCAAAAATTGCTGACATGCTCAATAAAACAGGTGGGGTTTTAAGCCGCGCCCAGGTTAAAGCAGACGGAACAGTTACTCCGGACGAACGCGACCGCATTCCTTTTGAAATTACTCCGGATATGATTTACAGCGGTAACGGAAGCGACGAAGTTCTTTCCTTTGTTTTCTATGCCTTTTTTGACAGCGGTAAAAAATTTGTAATGCCACAGTTTACCTACAGCTTTTATCCTGTTTATGCAGGCTTTTATAATATTCCTATGGATCAGGTTCCGCTCAAGGAAGACTGGACACTTGATACAGACGAAATGCTCGCCCGCTCAAAAAACAACGGTGGTGGAATTATTTTTGCAAATCCTAATGCGCCTACAAGTCTTGCTTTGACACGCGAGCAGGTTCGTCAGATGATTCTTAAAGCAAATAAAGACGAGATTTTTATTGTGGACGAAGCTTATGTAGATTTTGGCGGTGAATCCTGTATCCCGCTGCTCAAGGAGTTTCCGAATCTGCTCATCGTACGAACCTTCTCAAAAAGTCTTTGTGCGGCAGGAATGCGTCTTGGTTATGCAGTAGCTTCGCCAAAGCTCATGAATGTTATTACAACAGTAAAAAACAGTGTGAACCACTTTCCGCTGGATGCAGTGGCTCAGGTTGCGGGTTGTGCAGCCTGCGAAAATCCTGCCTACTATGCAGACTGTGCCCGTAAGGTTGCAGAAGAACGCGACAAATTTTATAACTTTTTAAAGTCTCGTGGTTTTTATGTATTAGAAAGCAAGACAAACTTTTTGTTTGCCCGTCATCCGTCAATTGGAGGAGAAGAGCTTTATAAACGCGTAAAAGAAAAAGGCTTTTTGATCCGCCACTTTGCCACACCAGGCATAGAAGATTTTGTACGCATCACAGTTGGAACGCCGGAGCAGATGGAAGGATTAAAAAAAGTATTTGAGGAGATTATATGAAACTTTTAGTAATTAGCGATTTACATGCACACAACGATGTGCTTGATAAGATGGACGATATTTTTAAGCAGGCTGATGCCGTTCTTTTTGCGGGCGACTTTGCAGAATGCTTTAAGCCGGAAACTGGCGACGAAGCCCTTGAAAAGCTTTGCAGCAAGCACGATACAATTTTTGCCGTTCTTGGAAACTGCGATAATGAAGTTTTTATGGGCGACCTGGAAGACAAGGATATCTGTGTAGAAAAGGCACTTTTGTTCCACGAAGGACTTGCTTTTGGTGGTAGCGGCGGCGGAACCAAGTTTACAGGAAAAACTGAGTTTGAACGCACCGAAGAAGAATGCCTTAGCGATTTTGATATTATCGTTAATTCTGTTGAACAGGGTGGAGATTCTTCT
>JAILBH010000075.1 GCA_024681195.1 Treponema sp. | reverse complement strand
TTTTACTCCTGTGTGTTCTCTGTATTAAGATCTAAGGTTTTTCCCGAATTAATAATTTCGGTCATGATTTTTTCCTGGGTGGCTTCTTTACCGTCCATTTCTGCAATCATCTTTCCTTCGTTCATTACATAAATGCGGTCTGCCATACCAAGCAGTTCAGGCATTTCGGAACTAATCATGATTACAGATTTTCCTTCTGCAACCATTTTGTTGATGATACAGTAAATTTCGTACTTGGCACCAACGTCAATACCGCGGGTTGGTTCATCCAGAATAAGGATATCCGGCTCGGCAAAAAGCCATTTTCCAACTAGAACCTTCTGCATGTTACCACCCGAAAGGTTTCCTACATCTTCCATTACGCTTGAACACTTTGTATGCATTTCCTGTGCCATTTCTTCGGAATACTTGCGTTCCTTATCAAAGTCCAGGATGTAATGGTTAGAAATCTTTTCCGGCTTGGCAGCAGTTGTATTCTTACAGATTGATTCACTCAAAATCAAACCGTTACCCTTGCGGTCTTCGGTTACATAAGCAAGACCTGCTTTAATTGCAGACTTAACATTAGGGAAAGAAACTTCCTTTCCGTTCATATATATGTGTCCGCGGATATTTGCTCCGTAGGAATGACCAAAGATACTCATGCTAAGCTCTGTTCGGCCGGCTCCCATAAGACCTGCAATTCCCAGAACTTCGCCCTTGCGCAGGTTAAAGTTAATGTGATCGCAAACCTTAATTCCGTCGAATACCGGATGGTCTACACACCAGTCTTTAACTTCAAAGCAGATTTCGCCAATATGAGATTCGCGTTTAGGGAATCGGTCAGTAATGCTTCGGCCTACCATGGCAGAAATAATCATATCTTCGGTAAAGTTATCTTTCTGTTTATCAAGTGTTGTAATTGTCTGTCCGTCGCGGATAACAGTAATCTTATCTGCAACATAAGAAATTTCATTAAGCTTGTGGGAAATGATGATACAAGTCATTCCCTGTTTTTTGAATTCAAGCATCAGATCAAGCAGATGCTTTGCTTCTGTATCGTTTAAAGAAGCAGTTGGTTCATCAAGAATGAGCAGACGTACATGCTTACCAAGTGCTTTGGCAATTTCTACAAGCTGCTGTTTACCAACACCAATATCCTTAATCAGTGTTTTTGATGAATCCTTAAGTCCTACAGTTCTCAAAAGCTTGTCGGCTTTATCAAAGGTTTCGGCCCAGTTTATTTTAGCCTTGGTTCCTCTTTCGTTACCAAGGAACATATTTTCACCAATTGTTAAAAGTGGAACAAGGGCAAGCTCCTGGTGGATGATTACAATACCTTTTGCCTCACTGTCCCTGATTGTCTGAAACTTACAGATTTCTCCGTCGTAAACAATGTCACCATCGTATGTTCCGTATGGATAAATACCGCTCAGAACATTCATCAAAGTAGATTTTCCCGCACCGTTTTCGCCACAGATAGCGTGAATTTCACCTTCTTCTACAGTAAGGTTTACATTATCGAGCGCCTTTACACCGGGAAACACCTTGGTGATATTTTTCATTTCCAATAATGTCTTAGCCATTGGAACCCCTCTTAATTTATAAATTAAAAAAGTTTTATAAAAAAAGGGCGGCATCGGGGCCGCCCCTGTTTAAGCTAACTCAAACTATTTGAGGTCAGCTTCTGTGTAATATCCACTGTCAAGAAGCAATGTCTTGTAGTTGTTGATATCACCGAATACTGGTTCACAAAGGAATGAAGGTACAACCTTTACATTGTTGTTGTATGTCTTTGTATCATTGATTGGTGGGTTTGATCCCTTCATGATAGCGTCAACCATTTCAACTACCTTTGAAGCAAGTGTACGTGTATCCTTGAATACAGACATTGACTGATATCCCTTAAGCATGTTCTTTACAGATACTTTATCACAGTCCTGTCCAGTGATGATTGGGAAGTTATCAGCTGTGTAACCTGCAGAAAGAAGAGCGTTTGTTGCACCGTTAGCTGTAGAGTCGTTAGAGCAGTATACAGCGTCGAGTTTAGCACCCTTTGGACCATATCCGTTAGATGTGATAAGGTTTTCCATTCTCTTCTGAGCTTCTTCTGTAGACCAGTTCAATGTAGCACACTGAGCTTTTGCTGTCTGTCCAGAAGGACATACGATTACACCCTTGTCGAGGTAAGGCTTAAGAACATCCATAGCTCCTCCGAAGAAGAAGTTGATGTTGTTGTCACCTGGGTCACCAGTAAAGAATTCCATGTAAACTGGATCATCAGCTGAACGTGTCTTGAGTCCGAGCTTGTCTACAAGATAGTCACCCTGGAGAGTACCTACTTTGTAGTTATCGAATGTTGCATAGTAAGAAACTGCATCTGTGTCCATGATAAGACGGTCATAAGCAATTGTCTGAATGTTCTTTTTCTTTGCTGTTGCAAGAACGTTAGAAAGAGCAGAACCATCGATAGAAGCGATTACGAGAACTTTACATCCTCCGGTAATCATGTTCTCAAGCTGTGAAACCTGAGTATTGATGTCGTTAGCTGCGAACTGAAGGTCTACTGTGTATCCAGCTTTTTCGAGCTGACTCTTCATGTTAGCACCGTCCTGATTCCAGCGCTGCAAGTCCTTTGTTGGCATAGATACACCAACTTTTGTTGATGAGCTTGCACCCTTACAGCTTACACATACAAGTGCTGCTGCTGCTAAAAGAATAGCAATAATTTTTTTCATTTGAAAAACTCCTTTTTTTTTGTTTTTAAAAGCCAACGGCCTTTTATGGGAGTCATTATAGCCTGTGCAAGGGGTAAGAATTCGCTTGTTTTCTAAAGATTATTGTTATTTTCTTATTTTGACTGGTATACCAGTTAAAATTTTTCGTTAAATTAGCATTTTTTTGGTGTAAAAATTGTGCTAAATTCAACAAAAAAATCTAGTTTTTATAGACAGAAGCTGCGCTGTGAAAGCCTGATTCTATGATTTCTTTTTCGAGATTGTATTTGTCTACATAAACCGGTTCCAGATAAACAACAGGAATATCGGCATAGCCGTTGTTCAGATAACTTGTTCGGAATCCTTCAATAGGAAGAGGTTCATCCTTTGCAAGACTGACGGCACAGCTGGCTGCAAGCTCTGCCAGGCGGATGATAGGCTTATAAATAGTAAAATCCTGTTTTCCCTGAATTATATACTGGCAGGCGGATATGTCGGCATCCTGTCCGCAGACCGGAATATGAATATCCGGGTAGTAGCGGTTAATTGCCTGAAGAACGCTTGCTGCAAGGGCATCGTTCCCGCAGATTATCGCATCAGGAAAAATATCATCCTTAAAAATGCGTACCATTTCCTGGTATGATAAATCGTAGTTCCAGTTGTCTGTATGAAAAACATGATTAATTGTAACAGGTCCGTTGCGTACAATTCTTTTAATTCCGTCCAGAATCAAAGTCATGTTGTAATCTTCTTCGGGACCAAGAATGCAGTACCAGTTTGTTCCGCTGGTGTGGCGCTGCATATGAGAAGCCATGTATTCACCAACCTTTTCGCTGTCGATTGTAAGGTAAAGGTTTATATCTGCATTAAGCGTAAGCCTGTCATAAGAAATTACCGGTATACCCTTAGCGCGTATTTTTTGAATTGATTCTGTAATCGAAGAAGCGTCTTTTGGCAGGACAACAATTGCATCTGCATGCTCCATAAGGTACATAAGCTGACGGTTCTGTTCTTCAAGGCTGTTGCCGGCATTCTGGACAATAACATTTGCTCCAAGCTCTTTTACTTTATTAATAAAAACGTCCATATCTCTTTGCCAGCGTTCAATTGCAAGTGTATCAATGGAAAAGCCGATTGTGATTGTTCTTGCAGGAGCAGGGGCGGGTTGTTTTACAGCTGCAGGCTTTTCCTTTGGCTTACAGGAGAGTAAAAGTGTACAGATTAAAAAAAATGATAATATCCCTCTGTTTATTTTATTCATTTTCGGATTTCTCCTTGAGCCCCAGATTTGATTTGCGGTATTCCTTTGGCGAAACACCGTATTTGGTTTTAAAGATTCGGCTATAATAGTTCTGATCATTATAACCTACATTTGCAGTAATTTCTTTTATGGATGAATCTGTTTCGGCAAGCAGCTGGCGTGATTTTTCGAGCCTTTTATCGGTAACATAATTAATAAAGGTTTCGCCCTTTTCTTCCTTAAAAAGCTTGCTCAGATAAAAGGAGCTTACACCGGCATATTCTGCGGCGTTTTCCAGAGAAATGTCGCACGAAAGATTCTGTTCTACAAAGCTGCATACCTTTTTGATGATAGGATTTTCTTCTGATTTACGAATGCCAACAACCGCTTCGGTACATTCAAGCAGGAATTTTTGTGCAAATTCTTTTATGAGCTTAATATTGGTTTGTTCGCTAAGAGAAGCAAATGCATTATCAAAGGTGCTGCTGTTAAAGCTTTTGTTGAGTTCGCGGGTTGCATTATTTGCTGTAACAATCAATTCAAAAACCGAGTTTTTAATTTTATCGAGCGGAGTTTCAGAAGAAATGAGTTCCGTAAAAAACAGCTCAAGGAAGGATCTTACCCCGCCCGAATCTCCGTTTGCAAGCTTGTTCATTATCTGATTTTTAAATTCTACAGAATTTGACTTTTTCACAATAGAAGAAGCATGCTCTTCTCCAGAAAAAAGAAGTCCGCCGTTTATATCGGTTTTATTCAAAGCAGAAAGAGCTTCTGAGTAAGAAGCCTGCAAAAGTGTTTTATCAGAAAAAAGAGAACTTACCCCGGCTCTTATTCCGGCAGTCACATTGTAACAGAGCATTGAATAATATCTTTTTATCTGCTCCTGAACTTCTGCATAATCAGGATTTTCGGAATAAATAGGAAAGAAAACAGCAATACGGTTCATCATAAAAGAGCTTACAAGACAGCGGTGTTCGGTATTCAAAAGCTCATGAATTTTAAGGTAGGTGCTGTACTGGTTGTCAGAATTTATATTGGGGAATTCAAAGCAGCAGAATACCCATTGATTGTCGGTAAGATTAAAGTATTCAAGATAGGACGAAAGATCCAGCGATTTATCATTGTTGTAAATACAGGCATAGATAAAGTCGTTTTCAACCATCGGTGACACAAGATCCAGCTTTTTATGAAGCTCCATATCTGCACTCAGTTTGCCCTGTTTTTCCTGAACCAGCTGCATGGCGCCGCGGATTGTTTCTATTACTACGTTGCGGTTTACAGGCTTGGTAATGTATTTGTAGGCTCCAAGATTAATTGCTTCCTGAGCATATTGAAAGCGGTCAAAGGCGCTAAGGATTACAAAAACAATATTTGGCTTGAGCTTGGTAATTACACTTACGGTTTCGAGTCCGCTAAGGCCCGGCATGTTTATATCCATAAAAATAATGTCAATGTTTTCTTTCATGACAGTTTCTATGGCTTCGGTTCCAGAAAGTGCTGTAAAAACTCTTGTCTCTTCGGCAAAGTTTTTGTTTATGATAAAGGAAAGAGAATCTATTACAATCTGTTCGTCGTCTGTTACAAGTATATTAAACATTTCGTGGAATCCTGATTATAAATTTAGTGCCTCGTCCTGTGGAACTCGTGTCTCCATCTGTAATATCAAATAAATCATCACGATGGAACTGAAGCTGCAGCCGCAAAAATACGCTTATAAGACCCGTTCCGTTGTGTGTAGAATTGTCATCAAGTAATTCCGGGGCAAGTCTTGTTGTTCCGGATGCAACCGCAGCAAATAATGCTTCGCGTGTTTTTTCCGGCATTCCTTCTCCGTTATCACTCACACTTATGACAATAAATTTTTCTTCCAGCTCAACCGCAAGATGCACCTTTCCTTTTGAATTTTTAAGCCCATGTTTAATGCAGTTTTCTACCAGCGGCTGAAGCGTCATAGAAGGAATTTGCTGTGGAAATTCTCCGTCAGGAATATCTTTTGTAAACTCCAGACGGTTTCCGAAACGAACCTTCATGATGTAAACAAAATTATCTATCAAACCAAGTTCTTCGTCAATCGAAACTGTACGGCTCTGCTGCTGAATATTATAGCGGAAAAAATCTGCAACCTGTTCAATAAAGTAGCAGGTCTTGTCGGCATTTTCCATCATTGCAAGCTGCGCACCTGTGTTGAGCGTATTAAAAAGAAAGTGCGGATTAATCTGGTTCTGAAGCGCCCTAAGCTGTGCGTCTGTATAAAGATTTTGCATTTCAATTTCTTTTTCCTTGAGCTCGGCTTCGGTGCGGGCCTTTTCCCAGATTGTATCAATGTACTCCCGGATACTGATTATCATCCTGTCAAAAGCACGACACAGGTTTCCAATTTCATCATTTGTGTTGCGGTTAAAAAGCGGAATATCAAAGTCTCCATGTGCAATCTTGTGCGAAACTTCAGAAATTTCTACAAGCGGCTCCATGATGGAAGTGATTGTAAAATAAAGCACAAAAAATATAAGAATAGAAAAGAGAAGGAAGAACATAATGCTCAAGGTGTTTGTAATTACAATTCTGCCCTGATTATCTTCATAGCGGTCTGCGTTTTGCTGAAGCTGCAGCTTGTTAAGCTCCAGAATCTGATTAACAAGATAGCTGTAAGAATCCATGGCGTGCTTGTAATAAACAGAAAGTGTTTCTTCATCATTGGCACGTTTGGCCGAAACAGCAGCGTTACTGTAATAAAGGAAGGATTCTGTAAGCTGATGTACAATATATTCTTTATGATAAACTTCGTTACGGGAAGGGAATTCAGGCAGCTCTTTGTAAAAATCTTCTACCTTGGTTCGGGCATTATAATAGGCGTCTATGCTTTCAAAAGTACGGTAAATTACATAATTTTCCATTGCGTTTTCTGTTGCAGAAACAGCCTGCGTAAACTGAGTGAGTTCAGAGTTTGATTTATAGGAATCTCCAAGATTTTGGATTGAATAGGAAGAATAGCGCATGGTCATAATAATACTTGCAGCAAGCATAAGGATTGCAATACCAATGCAAAGCATAATGCGCCAGCGGAGACTTTTGTTTCTGATGTAATTTACAGGATTAAATTTCATCTTTTTTATTCCAGCTCCGCCTTTGAAAATTTTACATCTGCCGTAATATAACTGTTTGCATAACCTTTGGAGCGGTATTCAAACAGTTCTTTAACAGCTGTTTCACCAATCTTTTCCGGATCAAGAGAAAACAGCTCTGTAATATAACCCTTTTGAAGATAAAGCTGGCAAACCTCGTTTCCGCCAAAACCAAGCAGCTTGTATTCCTGTGGAAGAAAGTGTTCCGAAAGCTCCTGCGCAAGTCTGATTGTGTCATCCTCTGTAAGACAGATGAAAATATTATTGCTTCCATTTAGAGTTAACGAGTCATCCAGTTTTTCAAAAACAGAACATTTTATTCCCTGATATTCCTGAAGACTAACCTGAATGCTGCTTATAAGATTTGAGGAATTTGTTGTAATTGATTCGCTGATGATGTAAACAAAACCGCCTTCGGGAAGAAGATTTAAGGTTTCATCTGCAATTTTTTTTCCAAGCTCCCAGTTGTTTATTCCAACATAAGAAATTTGCGGAAGATTTGCTGCAAACTGGCCGGTTGTAATAAGAGGGATTGCTGCATAATCCTGGCGTTTTAGAAGAGTTGGAATTTCTTCGGGCGAATCTATATAGGCAATAATTCCGTCTGCATTTAAAAAGGAGCAGTAATCAAAAAGCTCCTGAAGCGAAGTTGTGTCTGCCAGATTCTGCGGAACCTGGAGATCAACAACGGCTTTTTTGGTGGCTGCAACAGCGGAGGCACCCTTGTAAAGCTCTGTGAGGAAGCTCTGGTTTTCGTAGGTTCCGGTAATTATAATGTGATAGAGGCAGGTGTCTCCGCGGTCGTAATCATTTTCGGTTTTGAGTCTTGTTCGTGAATAATAGAAAGAAGAATAAAAAAGAATTAAAAAGGTGAGGAGTGCAATAGAACTAAAAATAAGCAGGACCCACTTAACGAGCCTTATTGTTTTCTTTTTCATAGCTGAACGTTATGCCGGTTTTTGTGCCCTTATAATCTGCAGTTACGCTGCCACCTTTTGCAAGTTTACCAAAGAGAACTTCATCAACAAGCGGATTTGCAATTTTCTCTTCTATTGTTCGCGCCATATTTCGGGCACCAAATTCCTTTGAGTAGCCTTCTTCGGTAAGGTAATCAATACACTTTGGTGTAACGGTAAGATTGATTTTTCGGGCTTTAATGCGCATACAAAGTTTGACAATTTCTTTCTGGCAAACCATGCGTACAATCTTTTTATCCAGATAGCCGAATGGAATAACAGCGTCCAGTCTGTTTCGGAATTCCGGCTGGAACTGGCGGTTAATTGCTTCCATAAGAGTTGCCTCGTCATAAGCAGCATCTGCAGTTCCAAATCCAATGCCACCTCGTTCCATCTCGCGCGCACCCGCATTACTTGTCATTATGATTATGCAGTTGCGGAAATCAGCTTTGCGTCCCTGGTTGTCGGTAAGAATTCCGTAGTCCATTACCTGCAGCAAAATATTGTAAATATCTTCATGCGCCTTTTCTATTTCATCAAAAAGAATAATTGCGTTAGGATTTTTTCGTACATCCTTTGTAAGCTGGCCGCCTTCTTCAAAGCCAACGTAGCCTGGTGGAGAACCAACAAGCCGGCTTACAGAATGCTTTTCCTGGTACTCGCTCATATCATAGCGGAGCAGCGACATTCCAAGAGATTCAGCAAGGGTTTTTGCAAGCTCTGTTTTTCCACAGCCGGTTGGGCCAACAAAAAGATAGCAGGCTTCCGGTTTGTCCGGATTTCTAAAGCCGGCTCGTGCACGCTTTACGGCATTTGTAAGAGTCTTTACAGCTCTATCCTGACCAAAAATCTGTGAAGAAAGATTTGTTTCAAGATAGCGCAGGGTGTCTTTGTCGTCTCCGGTTACAGAAGCAATAGGAAGCTTTGCCATTTTTGCAGTAACACGTCTTATGGAAGTAACGGTAATCTGCTGTGTGCTTTGATGAATTTTCTGGTAAGCTCCGGCTTCATCAATAATATCAATTGCCTTATCCGGGAGGCGTCTATCCGGCATATACTGAACCGATAAGTCTACAGCTGCCTCAAGAGCACTGGCGGCATATTTTACGCCGTGGAATTCTTCATATTTTGGAAGCAGGCCTTTAAGAATTTTCACAGTTTCATCGCGACTTGGTTCAACAATATCAATTTTCTGAAAGCGTCTTGAAAGGGCTCTGTCTTTTTCAAAATGAGAAGCGTATTCTTCAAAAGTAGTAGAACCAATTACACGAATACTTCCGTCTGCAAGAGCAGGCTTAAGCAGGTTTGCAGCATCCATCTGGGAGCTGCCGTTGGTACCCGCACCCATAATCATGTGAATTTCATCTATAAAGAGGATTGATTTTTTCTTTTCTTTTAATTCGTCAATTACAGAGTGAAGTCTTTCTTCAAAGTCACCGCGGAATTTTGAACCTGCAAGCAAAAGCCCAATATCAAGAGAATAAATAGTAAAGCCTTTAAGAAGATCCGGAACTTCACCATTTACGATTCTCTGTGCAAGTCCCTGTGTAATGGCTGTTTTTCCAACACCGGCGTCTCCAACATGGAGGGGATTATTTTTGCTGCGGCGGCATAAAATCTGAATTGTTCGTTCAATTTCTTCTTCACGGCCAATCAGAACATCATACATTCCCTTGCGTGCCTGTTCTGTCATATCAACAGCAAAACGTGCAAGTCCACCTTCGTTATTGGACATCATTTCGGGACCAAACTGGGCGTTTTGCTTTTGATTTTGAGAACGGTCTTTTTGAGTTCCGTGAACACCTTTTATACGGCCAATTGTTTCCAAAAGACGCAGCTTGTCCAGTCCGCTTGAGCGCAGATAATAAGAACAGTAATTTCGTTTCTCATCATACATGCTCACAAGCACATCTGTAATATCAATCATTTCGGATTCGCTGGAAACACAATGAAAAACAGCCCGGTTCATAACTGCCTGAAAGCCTGCCGATTCAACAGGAGCATTTACTAAAGCTGTGTCGGTTTCATCAGAAATAACAGGCACCTTGTTTGCAAGAAAATCAGAAATATTTGTACGGAGCGATTCTGAATCACTGCCGCTTTCTGCAAGAATATGGCATACAAAATCATTCTGGAGCGCTACAGAAAGCACGTGCTCCGGAGTAAAAAATTCATGATGAGAAGATTTTGCCTGTGCAAGCGATTCCGACAGAATCTTAGTAAGCATGGGGCTCACCTTCATCTGACGTACAATGCTTTTTGGTTTGTTCTCGTTACTCAACTTCTACCCTCAGCGGAAATCCGTTTTGTTTAGCAATACTTCGGGTTAGATTTGTTCTGGATACCGCAATATCATAAGTATAAGTGCCAACAATAGCGCTTCCTTTTTCGTGCACAGTATTCATTATAAGTTCTGCATTTTCGCGTGATTTATTAAAAACAGAAACCAATACATTTACAACAAAGTCCATGGTTGTATAGTCGTCGTTGTAAAAAACTACGTCTTTTTCTGGAGGAACTTCGATAGATGTTGTTTCGGCAATTCCGCTGCCTGTGTGCAACGGTTGATTAATAAATTCGCTCATAACCTTAAATATAACACATTTTTGTTGTATAATAAACAATATGGGAAAGAAAAATTTAAAATTAAAATTTGAGTATGATGCGCCGGTAACAATCAGCTTTGCATTGCTTACGCTGATTTTATTTGTTCTTGATACCTTTGCTTTTAAAGGAAAGCTTTCGGGACAGTGGCTTTTGACCCCAACTGCAGCACAGGGCAGTCTTCCATTCAGCTTTGCAGATTTCCGTTCAATTATACGGCTTTTTGTTCATGTGTTCGGATATGGGGAACGGCCGGTTCTTATCTGTAATCTGATTTTTATTCTTCTGCTTGGTTCGGCTATGGAGGAACGTTACGGCTCTATCATAATCGGAATAATGATTTTTGTTGCTTCTTTGTTTTCCGGAGTTTTGAACGCCTGCTTTTGTCAGCATAGTGTAAGCGGAGCAGAACCGGTTGTGTTTATGCTTATTCTTCTTTCTACGATGATGCATCTTTCCCGGAGCAAGATTTCGGCTTCTTCCGTTTGTGTGATTGCGCTTTTTGTTTGTATGGAATGCTTTAAGAAAAATCCGAATGGAATCGTTGGAGTGCTGATTGTTCTGGCCGGTGGTTTGTGTGGAAGTTTGTTTGCATTTCTTACTTCTCCAAAAGCCCGCAAGGCCAAAAAGAACGAAGCTGCTATGGCAGAATTTAATGATGCAAACAGTCCTCGTTTTTCTGCAAAAAGTTCTTCTCCGCGTTCAAAGGGGCGCCGCTCCGTTTCTGATGATGAAACTACTGTAGTTGGAACGCTGGAACTATAATAGCTTGTGCAGACCGTAAATGATTTTAAAAAGCTTTTACAAAATTAAATTGTGATTGTTGAAGGTCGCGACCGAACATTCTTTACAAAAAAGTCCAGATCAAGAGCATATTGAGAATCTATGTATTCCGGCGGGTAAGTCAGTTTGATTTTTTCTGAAATGCCAGTTGCTGTTTTGCGCGAAATTGCCCCGTTAAAGCGGATAATGTCTGTAGCTGCAGATGTGAATCTGTCCATGTGTTTTTGTTTGAACATATATGCGACAAACTTAATCTGATTTTCTTCTATTGTTTTATGTTCACAGCAGCCAAGAGTGATACTGTTCTTTTTGGCGTAGTCATAAAACTGTTCAAAGAATGCGGCAGGCTTTGTTTTGAGCATATGACATATTGTCATAAACCATGGAACTGCACGACCGTCGTTGTAAAAGTACGAGCAGGCGCGCGAAAGTTGTTCTGCCTTTATTTTATCTTCCGGCGAAAACCTGTCTGTTTTAATAATGTTGTAAGGTGGCGTTGTTTCAAAGGTTAAGTTTAATTCCTGAGCACGGTCAAAAAGGTCTGTTCCCGGCAAAACAGAAAGACAAAAAATTTCCAGGTTATTAGGGTAGAGCGAGGCGGCAAAATTTATTCCTTCCCGGAAGGATGCAAAGCTTTCTCCAGGGAGCCCGTAAATTAAATCCAGCCCGAATGTTACGCCTTCCTGATTTAAGATTCCAATATTTTTTATAAACTGTTTTTTGTTGAATGGTCTGTTTACTTTTTTAAGGACGTTTTCGTCTGCGCTTTGAAGTCCAATCTGCAGGGCACACGGAATCTTTGTAAATGCCTTTGCCATTTCGCGGTCAATGAATTCTGCGCGGGCCTCAAAATAATAAAAGGTGTCTGGAGTTATGCGAGAAATTTTTTTGAGCAGGGCCAGCGCGCGCTCTTTGTTTGCATTATAGGTCGGGTCCAGCACAAAAACCTGAGGAACCTTCTTGCGTGCAAAAAGCTCCAGCTCTTTATCTATGCGTTCTTCCGGAAAAAGCCGGACAGTTTTTTCACCTTTTGATTCGTAACAGTAAGAGCATTTAAAAGGGCAGCCGCGGGCAAGCTCCCAAAGTGCACCACCAAATTCTGTCGGATCAATTGTGCCGTCAAGGTAGGGGCTTGGAATATCTTTGAGATCTAAAGATTTAGGAAATGTTTCTGGAGTATAAGGTTTCTTAAAAATTATGCTTTCGATGAGACGAGGAACTTTTATTTCACCTTCGCCGGTAACTGTATAATCAAAAGTGTTTTCAAAAACATCCGGATGTGCAGTGATTTCAGGCCCGCCTGCAATTATGATGATATTATGTTTGTGAAGACGTTCTGCGCAGAGTTCAAAAATTGTTCTGTTCCAAACGAAAACAGACATACAGACAATCTGCGGTTCTTCTTTGAGCAGACGTGCAACAATAAAGTCTGCCTTTTCTTCGTCAGTTTTCAGTTGAATTATTTCTTCATCTTCACGACTAAAAGAAATCAGCTTTACTTCACATTCCTTTTCTGTCCCCGGGTAATGCTTAATCGCCGAAGCCACACAAGCCGCCCCAAGTGGCAGCGCCTGAGGAGATTTTTCAACTAAAAGAGTAGTACAGA